>CBIHMX010000635.1:0-2279 GCA_966211115.1 uncultured Gemmatimonadaceae bacterium
TCACCGGGTACCTGTCGTATCCTCGAAAAATCCTTTCGGAATTTCGCCCTTCAGGAACGGCTCGATGAACGAATGGAGCAGGTTCGGCTGGCTGATGATCGCCGTATGCGACGTCGCCGGAAGCACCGCCAGTCGCGACGCGGCCAGGGGCTTCCCCATGTCACCCATGGCGCCGCCGCCGAGCAGTCTGAACATGGAGACCGCGTGTTCGAGCGTGGCGACATCCGCATCACCGACGATGATGAGTACAGGCGTCTTCACCTGCCTGACGTCCTGTTCCCAGGCCATCGGCTCCTTCTCCAACGCGATCAGCTTGCGCGCCAGTTCCGGAAACCCGTTCGTGTCGACAGCGAGCTTCTTGTATTCCGCGGCCAACGGCGTGTTGGTGATCATGAACTCGACCGTCATCTGCGGAATGAACGCGCTGAACTCCGGTTGCCAGCCTTTGAGATCGTATGCCCCCGACGCCGACACGAGTTTGTTGACCCTGGCCGGGTGGCGGATCGCAAGCTGCAGCCCGGCAATTGCGCCCATCGAGTACCCAAACACATCTGCCCTTGTCAGACCGACTGAGTCCATGAATGCCGCCACGTCATCGGCGAGATTCTGGTAGGTAATCGGCCGATCGATGTCAGTCGTCCGGCCATGACCCTGGAATTCGATGGCGTAGACGCGGTGCGTTCTGGCGAGCTGGGGAATGATGTCGCCCATGGTCGGGATGTTCATGTAGGCGCCGTGGAGCACGACGATCGGATCACCGGCACCAGAAACTTCGTAGTACATCTTCATGCCGTTGATGTCGACGCGATTGCTGTCGACGGCTGCTTGCTGAGAAGTGGTAGCGGTATTGGAGGCGGTGCATCCGGCGAACAATGCCACCGCGATCATGACGCGTGCTGGTGACATGTGGTTTTCCTCCACGGGATTCAAGCTATTTGCTACGTTCGCCGTCAAAGATTACGGCGACCGGACGAGTGCGCCACCGACCGCAAGTCGAACGGCGACGAACGTGACGACGCCCCACGCGAGCATCGCGAAGAGGCCGCTGATGAGCAGCATCAGGGGATGATCGATCAGTCGCGCCGCACCAGCGAGTGACGCCAGCGGCGGTTCCAACCGGCCGAGTGATTCCAGCGGCTCGCGCAGCGCCGCGACCAGGGCCAGGGTTGATTGCAGTTGCGCAACGCTGTCGAGCACGGGTCGCAACGCCGCTACTTGGGCGAGGCTCGTCGAAAGTTGGCCGACCTTTTCGAGCTGTGGCCCGAGCGCCGATGTTCTCTCGAGCGAGGGTCGTAGTGCGCCGACATCTATCAGAGGCTGTTGCAGAGCGGCCACCCGTTCGAGGACTACGCCAAGCGCGGCCACGCCTTCGAGCGACGCCTGCAGGGCGGCCACGCGTTGCAGCGTCGTATCCAGTCCCGATACCGCAACCAGCGGCGCCTGGAGCGACGAGACTCTTTCCAGTGCCGGTGTGAGCGCGGTGGTGGATCGCTCCACGCCGCGCAGCACCTCGGTATTCGATTCGATCGCGGCCGGCGTGCGCTGAACAGCCCTCATGACAGCACACGACATCGACGTGAGGACGGGAACGGCGATGGTCAGGACTCGAAGCAACGAAGCCATGGTAATGCCTCCGGATGAAGGCCAACGCGCAACGGATGGCTCTGCTGTGCGTGGCGTACTTCGTGGGGGCTTCCCTTATGTACCACGTTTGCCAGCTTCTGTCCTGCGTTTGCCGGACGATTACAGGGAACACCAGGGTGTCGATTCACATGTTATTCGTTCGACGCAATGGTGAACTCTTTCGGGAGGGTGGTCATGGCACGGGCGGTTCAATCGTCACTCACGGCGCTTCAAGGAATTACCGGGCACGTCATTACGCCTGACGACCCGTCTTACGACAGGAGCCGCGCCGTTTTTTACGGCGGCATCGACAAACGGCCAGCCGCCATTGTTCGGGTCGCGAACACGACCGATGTGCGCCGCGTCATCGAGACTGCTCGCCACGACGGACTCGAGCTCGCGGTCCGAAGTGGGGGGCACAGCATCGTTGGCCACAGCACGACCGACGGCGGACTCGTCATCGACCTGCGCGACCTGACGAAGGTCGACGTGGACGTGGCGTCCCGCACGGCGTGGATCGAAACCGGAGCGACGGCATTCCAGGTCACAGAAACATTGTCACGGCATGGCCTGGTGATCGGCTTTGGAGACGCCGGCTCGGTTGGCGTCGGCGGCATCACCCTCAACGGCGGCATCGGGTTCCTCGTTCGGCGGTT
>CBIHMX010000636.1:0-2276 GCA_966211115.1 uncultured Gemmatimonadaceae bacterium
GCGGAGAAGGATGCGGAGGCAGCTCACCCGTTCGATCGGGTATTCGAGGCGGCTCCAGGCAGCTACCTGCTGCTCGATCCGACCTTCAGGATCATTGCCGTCAACGACGCCTATCTGTCGGCGACGATGACGCGGCGCGATGACATCGTTGGCAAGGACCTGTTCAAGGTCTTTCCGGACAATCCGGCCGATCCCGCGGCGGATGGCGTTCGAAACCTTCGCGCATCTCTCGAGCGCGTACGGGAACGCGGTACGACCGATCGAATGAGCGTCCAGAAGTACGACATCCAACGGCCGGAGTCGGAGGGCAGCGGTTTCGAGGAGCGGTACTGGAGCCCCCTCAACGTGCCGGTGGTCGATTCAGGCGGAAGCGTTCTCTGCCTCATCCACGCCGTGGAAGATGTCACCGACCTTGTACGCCTGAAGGCGGAGACCGAGCGCGAACGCTCCATGCTGCGTGAAGAACTTCGCATGCAAGCGGCAAAGGTGGAGAGCGAAGCATTTCTGCGTCATGAAGCGGTCGAAGCCAACCGGCAGCTCGCCCAGTCGAGCAAGCAGCTTGCCGAGAGCGAACGGCGCTACCGCTTTCTGGCGGAAGCGTCGCCGTTGATGATCTGGACCGCCGATCCTTCCGGCCGGTTGGACTACACGAACGAGCGCTTTCAGGCGTTTTTCGGCAATGGCCACCTGCATCCGGCGGGGTGGCTCCAGCTCGTTCATCCCGAAGGTCGCCCGGCCGTGGAGGAACAGTGGTCCGAGGCCCTTCAGGGGCGCCGCACACGCCTGGAACTCGAGGCGCTGATGCGCCGGCACGACGGGATGTATCGGGTTGTGCTCATCGTCGTTGAGCCCAACAAGGACACGACGGGGGCGGTGAACGCCTGGTTAGGCACCATGACCGACGTCCACGATCGCACGATTGCGGAACGACAACTCAGGGAAGTGCAGCGTCTACAGGCGGTCGGCAAGCTGGCGGGCGGGGTCGCGCACGAAGTCAACAACATGATGTCGGCGGTCCTCGGTTTCGGTGAGCTGGTTCTCCAGGAGTTGCCGGTGGATCATCCGCAGCGTGACGACGTGGAGCAGATCGTACGGGCCGGCGCGCGCGCCTCCGATGTGACGCGGCAGTTACTCGCGTTCAGCCGCCAGCAGATTCTCACACCGGTCGTGCTCGATCTGAACCTGCTCGTCGACGAACTGGCGGGAGCCCTGCGGCGACTGATTGGTTCCGATCGACGGCTCGACATCCGCAAGGCGCCCGTGCCGGTACGCATCGTTGCCGACAAGAGCCAGGTCGAGCAGGTCATCATCAACCTGGTCAGCAACTCGCGTGACGCGACGACGACCAATGGCGTCGTTCGCGTCGAGCTCGAAGGTGCGCCCTATCGGAGCAGCCAGGCGGGCGGCGGACAGGACGCAACGAACCAGCACTTTGCGCGCCTGACCGTGAGGGATGACGGAGCAGGCATCCCCGCGGAAATCCTCGATCGCGTGTTCGATCCATTCTTCACCACCAAACCGATCGGTCAAGGCACAGGCTTGGGAATGTCCATGGTGCATGGCATCATCCAGCAGAGCGGCGGCAGCATCGCGATCGACAGCACCGTAGGCGCCGGCACCACGGTCACGATCCTGCTTCCGCTCGTGGATGAGCCCGTGGAGCCGGCAGAGGTGCGCGTCCAACCTGAGCGCGCGCGCGGCGAGGTCGTCCTGGTCGTGGAAGATGAACCCGTCGTCCGTTCCCTGGCACGACGGGCCCTGGAAGCCGCTGGATACACCGTGCATCAGGCCCCGAACGGAGCAGCCGCGATCGAGTTTCTGTCGGCCCACACTGGCGACGTCGACCTGGTCCTTACCGACGTCGTGATGTCCAACATGAACGGACGCCAGTTGTCCGAGCAGCTCGCGCGGACACACCCACACCTTCCGGTACTTTTCATGACAGGGTATCCAGGCGAGGATATCCTCCAACGAGGACTCATTCCGGCCGGAACGACGTACGTGCAGAAGCCATTCACCGTGCACGCACTCGTGAACGCCGTTCGCGCGAAGCTCGATGAGAGACCCGGTGCCCAGCCGAAGTAGCGTGATGATCCGGAGCTGACCCTCAGGTGGACCTGACGACTGACCCCGAATGCCTCGGAGGTGTACCCGACCACTCGCCGTGCGTACGCGCGCCGAATAGGCTTCGACCATGACCGCGCAAACCACGCCGGCTCACGCCGAAACGCCACATCTCGCCTCGCCCGACGAGAATCCGTCGTTCATCAAGGGAC
>CBIHMX010000637.1:0-2273 GCA_966211115.1 uncultured Gemmatimonadaceae bacterium
TTCGCATCGGTCGTTCGCGTTGCTCGTGGCGCCTTCGCGAACTTCGCGGCCTTCCTCCTTCAGCAGGAGCGACACGAGTGAACCGGTCCCGAAGCGCTGTCCCAGGAAGGCCAGCAGCCGGGCACGGGCCGATGGGCGGAACTCCCCCGGCGGGCGCCCATTCGACGTGAGCAGGCGCGACCAGATAGCGGCGTGCTCGGTTTCGATGTCGCGCAACCTGCCAAACACGTCAGCGCGCCGGGGATCCTTCTCCAGCCGCGCGAGAATGCCATAGAGGTATGACGCGTCGCTCTCGTCCTGCCAGTGCTCACGAAACGTCGCGAGATCAGGAGTCGCCGCAGTCGCTTCGTTTTCGACGTGTGTCGTCATGAGTGAAATATGCGACGGTAAACCGTCCGGCGCCGCCGACGTGACGTACTGGCGAAGGGAACAGACATTCGAGGATGCCATGAAAACATTGTTGCTGCTTGCTGCACTGAGCGCGCCAACGGCGCTGCTGGCTCAGGTGAGGATCCAGACGAGTCCGGGCGCCTTTGCCTACGTAACTGGAGATCCCGATCGCCCGATGATCGGCGTGTCCACCAGGTCAACGGGGAAGCGCGATACGCTGGGGTTGATGGTCGAATCCGTCACGCGCGGTGGTCCGGCCGAGCAGGCCGGCATCGAAGAAGGCGATCGCCTCGTTGCGGTCAACAGCGTCAACCTGCGCCTCTCGCCCATGGACGCCGGTGAGTCCGACATGGATGGCGTCGCAACTCGGCGCCTCATCCGCGAGCTGGAAAAGCAGAAGGCCGGCACCGAGATCGAGCTGCGCGTTTATCGTGACGGGAATACCCGTAGCGTGCGCGTCACGCCCGTGACGGCGGACGAGCTCAACAAGAACAGTGAACTGGGCTCGATGACCCGCTCGCTCACTCGCCGGTTCGATTCCGACCGGGCAGTGCTGGGATTGTCGCTCGGCGGGACCGGGAGCCGCCGGGACACGTTAGGCGTACTGGTGGTCGGGATCAACGACAGCGGGCCTGCGGCGCGAGCGGGCATCGAAGAAGGTGACCGCCTGGCCTCCATCAACGGCGTCGACCTGCGTGTAGCGCGCGAAGACGCGGGAGACTGGCAGGCGAGCAGTGCGCGTATCAATCGCCTGAACCGCGAAATGGGCAAGGTGAAGGCGGGTGACGCGGTCGAACTGCGCGTCTACAGCGCCGGTCAGGTGCGGACCGTACGCGTCGAGTCCATGCAAGCGTCCGACCTGGACAACGACGGATTCATGTTCCAGAACGGCAACGGCGTTCGATCGATCACGATTCCGCGTTTTCGTACTCGGCCGCCAGGTGAGGAATCAGACGACATGCCCATGGCACTCCGGCGCCGAACGGAACTGGAGAGCAGCCTGCGCGAGCTCCAGAGCAGGCTCCGATCCAGGGTCATGCCATCGATGACCCTTCGCGAAGAGTTGCGATCAGACGCCGTGAAGAAGGTCTCGGTGTCGAGGTCGAGAACGATCATCTAGCTGTTTCCCCGCACGGCCGGCGGTCGGGCTGCACGATGCCCGGCCGCCGGTCTTGTTTTCGGGTGCATTACACAATAAGTTAGTCATACCTAAATCAAGTTAACGGTATGCCTAATCCAGGGTCGGACCCCGGACGACGTCGTGTTTCCGGTTGGCTGACGGTCACGGTATTCATTGCGGCGGCGACGATGGTCGCTTGCAGCGACATCCTGACCGAGGCGCCCGACCCGGGAGACATCCTCGACGGGCCGGTCGACGGGCTTACCGCGGGGGAGATCGCCGCCTTCATCCGTGGCGACGAGGAGTTCGGGCGGCGATTTGCGCCCGGGATGGGGCTGGGTCCGATCTTCAACGACGTTTCCTGCGCCGCCTGTCACAGCGGCGATGGCCGCGGGCGTCCTGAGAATGCCCTGATCCGCATCGGGTCGCCCGACGACGACATGTACCGGGCGTTAGGCGGTCCGCAGATCCAGGACCGCGCGATCGCCGGCGCCCTCGCCGAAAACACTCCAATCGGCATCCCGGTGTCGGTCCGGCTTCCGCCGCCGGTCTTCGGGGCAGGGCTCATCGAGGCGATTCCCGATGCCACGATCCTCGCCAACGCCGACCCGGACGACACGGATGGCGACGGAATTTCCGGACGTCCGAACCTCGTCACGCCACCATCGTGGGTACCCGCGGCGGAGCCGGGTTCCGGCGCGCTTCCCCGGGTTGGACGGTTCGGCCGGAAGGCACAGACCTCGTCCATCCTGCAGCAGACCGT
>CBIHMX010000638.1:0-2272 GCA_966211115.1 uncultured Gemmatimonadaceae bacterium
AGCGTGGAGATGTCGTGCCGGTAAATCGGTGTCTCGGACACCGGTACGCCCAGCTCGTGGGCGATCTCGACGACGACATCGCGTGTCACGCCCGGCAGGATGAAATTCGAGACGGGATATGTGCGCACTTCACCGCCGATCACGCCGAAGAAATTGGTATGGGAACCCTCGGTGACGACCGCCTCACGCAGGAACACCGCCTCGAACGCGCTGTGGTCGGTGGCGAATTGCTTGGCCATGACCGCGGGGAGCAGGTTCACGGTCTTCAGGTCGCAACGCGACCACCGATAATCCGGATAGGTGACGACCGGGACGCCCGTGGCACGCTTGTCGTTAGGTGGGTTGAAGGACGAGGCCGAAAGAAAAACCGTCGCCGGTGTGCCCGCGGGAGGAAAATGATGTGTTCGGGGGGCGGCGCCGCGGGTGATTTGCAGGTAAACCGTGCCCTGCCCTTCGGTCATCCCGTTCTCGCCGATGAGCTCTTCGTGCAGCGACCGGATCCGGTCGATGCTCAACCCGGCCTCGATGCGCAGTTCCTTCAGTCCCCGCGCGAGCCGGCGGCCATGGCGTTCCCACTCGAAAAGCCGGCCTCGAACCACCCGGGTCACCTCGTAAACGCCATCGCCAAAGAAGAACCCGCGTTCGTCGACCGAAAGCTTTGCCTCTTCACGCCGGAGGAACTGGCCGTTCAGGTAGACAATGGACATCGAGGTCAGTGCTCGGAGGTTAGGGGATCAATGGAGTCCGACCCCATTGACGCGTCAGGAACGATGGCGCGTGAACAAAGGCGCCGCCACCGGGTTGGACCGGTGACGGCGCCTGGAGTTCCGGAATTTACGGACTACCGTTTGTTCAGCAGCTCCTCGATCAGATCCAATGCCCGCGGATCGCGCGAATTCGCCAGCCAGAACAGCGCCTTTTTCCTGAGTTCCGGATCCCGGCTGGTGCGGACGATGTTGATGAGCGCCGGTACGCCCTCGCGATCACGCCGCTGCGACAGAGCGAAAATGGCGCTCTCGCGAACTTCACGATCCACTGTGTCATCACCCACCAGCTCGGTGAGGCCGCGAGTGGCAGGTTCCTCGGCGAGGTGACCGAGCCAGAACGTGGCCTGCTGCCTGGTCGATCTCGGCCTGCTGTCACTGCGCGCGATGCGCATGAGCGATGGCCAGATCGTCACGCTATCCACCAGCGTCGCCGGAAAGATTGCTTCACGACCTGCCTTGCCATCGCTCGTTTCGGCAAGCCGCATCAGGTAATCCGACGCCGAACGACTGCTCACCATACCGAGGTCGGTCGCGGACGACGGGCGCCAGCGACCCCCGACGTAAAATCGCAGGTCGGTGGTCTCACCTTCGCGGCGCACGACCACGAGCCGCCCGGGACCGGTGCTGCAGTCGTAGTCGTACTCGACGTCCCGGTTCCCGCGGTCCGACCAGTTTCCGTAGTTTCGGTCGGAACCGTACCTGATGCCGTCTCGATATCCGCAGACTTCGGGCCGCAGGACAAAGGACATGCGTACCTCGCCGTCGCGCACGCTGTTCACGCGTGACAGGACATCCTGGGCCGTGGCGGCGCCGGGAACCACGATCCCGGCGCAGGCCATCAGGGCCAACGCTGTATGTCTCACCGGTTGATCAACTCCTCCAGGAACTTCAGCACGCGCGGATCGCGCGACTGGCCCAGCCAGAAGACAGCCTTCGAGCGCAGGTCGCGATCGCTGTCGCGGCGCGCGATGTCCATGAGCTTGTCCACCGCCGCTTCGGCCCTGTTCTGCGACAGGACGAAGATGATCTGCTCCTTCATTTCACGGTCAGCGACACGGTCGTAGAGCCCCGCGATCTCCGTGACCGTCGCGGCCCGGTTATTCCCGGCCCAGAACAACGCCTGTTTCCGCAGTTCGATCGACTCGCGTTCGTTGGTCGCGATGCCGATCAGCCATGCACCGCTGCCTGACGCGCGCTGGTTCGAGACCGAAAACAGGACTTTCTCCTTGAGGTCACCGTCGGTGAGCCGCGCATACAATCCCTTGAGGAACTCGGTGGCTTCGGAGTCACGACGGTTGCCTAACCAGAAGATCGCCTGTTCCCGGACGCTTTTCGCGGCGCGGTCGTTCTGGGCGATGTCCCGCAGGACCTGCGACGCGCGCTCGCTCCGCGTGTTCGACAGGGCGAAGATGGCCTTCTCCTGGATCGCGCGGTCATTGGCGTTGGCCGCCATGTCGGCCAGCACGTCGACGACGCGCGGGTCACGGACGTTGCTCAGCCAGAAC
>CBIHMX010000639.1:0-2269 GCA_966211115.1 uncultured Gemmatimonadaceae bacterium
CCGTCGACGCGAACGCGCCCGGCGTATACTCGAGCCCCGACGACGCACCGCACGCGCCCTCGGCGAGCGCCGACTCCACCATGCCCACCATCTGCCGTAACTCGTCAGGCGTCGCCGGCCTGTCGTTGGCGCCGACCACCCGGCTGCGTACGGAGCCGAGGCCGATCATCGACATGAGGTTGACCGCCGGCTTTGCTGCTTCGGTTGCGGAAAGCATCGCCGCGAAACCTCCAGCACTTGCCCCTGCCCCTTGGTCTCCGACAGTCCTCGACGAACCATCCTGCCCCACGACAATGGTGGTGATCCCCTGCCTGACGAGCGACTCCATGCGCGGGTCCTCGCGCAGGTTGCCGTCACCGTGCGAGTGCAAGTCGATGAACCCCGGTGCAATGACCTTGCCGCTCGCGCTGATCTCCTCCGTGCCGCGACCGCTGATGCGTTCGGCGATAGCGGTAATGCGACCGTTCGAAATCGCGACGTCCTGCGTGCCCTTGTTATCGAACCCTGATCCGTCGAGGATGAATCCGTCGCGAAGGATGATGTCGTGCGTGCCCTGGCGCTTCAGGAAGGCCGGTGCGCCGGACAGGGCAATGATCGAGCTTGCGCTCGTGACGACGAACTCTCTTCGGTTGGTGGTCATTTTTCGCGCCCCGCGGCGAGTCGATTCATCAGAATGGCGGCGCGCTTGGCCTGCACGGCCAGCATGCGCAGATCCGCGGTCTCATTGACGGTGTGGTCGCCGCGCCCTTTCAGTCCGAGCCCGTCGAGTCCTGATTCGACGCGACCGGCAACGAAGGAAATGTCCGCCGCACCTGCCCGCGCCGGATCGACAGGACCGACCGCAGGAAGTCCCGCATCACGACTGCCCTGGTCGAGCAGAGTAAGCAGCTGGCGATTGCCGTCGGTTGGCGCGAATGGCGGGTAACCGTCATCGATCGTCAACGTCGCACCGGTGCGTGGATAGTGCCGCGCGGTCAGGCGCTGCATTGTCGCCTTGGCTCGAGCCAGTTGCTCTGGTGTCAGCGCGCGCAGGTCACCCGCCACGTACGCGCTCTCGGCCACCACGTTCGTCTTGCCGAACGCCGTCCCGCGATTCTCCACCGCGTCGAAGGTGACCGTCGTGCCACCAACGATCACGCCCGGGTTGAACGTGAGCGGCGGGTCGTTCGACAGTGAATCGTGGAATTGCGTGAGGATGCGGGCCGCTTCGTAGATGGCGCCGCTCCCGACCTGTGGCGTGAAGACCTGCGACGAGTGCGACGGCGTCCCCGACGTCCTCAACCACCACGTCGTCGAGCCGCGACGCGCGATGACCGCCACGTGCGGCGCCTCGGGCCCGTTCTCGAAGCCTAACGCGATGTCCGCCCACTCGGCGGCAGTCGTCAGGTCGGCGCGGGCTCGCTCGATCGGACGACCACTGTCCTCTTCATCCCCGGTGAAAACGGCGGTGACCTGCAGCCGCTCCAGGACTCCTGCGTCCTTGAGCGCCTTGAGGGCCATCAGCATAACGACGTTTCCGCCCTTCATGTCGGCGATGCCGGGCCCGCGCGCCGAATCGGTCCCGACGCGCTCGAACGTCTGGAACGGGGAATCGCGCTCGAACACGGTGTCGAGATGGCCGATCAACAGCAGCTTCCGTCCGGTTCCGTCGCCTTTCCACTCGGCGACGAGGTGCCCGGCACGATTCCACGACGCGCCGTCGGACCAGCGCGTGGTGAAGCCGAGCTTCTGGAATTCCGGAGCGAGGGCGTCCGCCACCGCGCGCACGCCGGCGAAGTTGTGTGTCCCGCTATTGATGTTCACCAGGCGCTCGAGCAGTGCCACCCCCTGAGCCGCGCCCCCGTCCACGCTCGCCACGATCTCGCGTTCCGCCGCTGAGAGCCCCTGCGCCTGCATGAGAGCGGGAGCGACCACCATCGCAGCAAGAACGGTCAGGAATTTCACCATAACGCCTGGTCCCTCCGGACACTCGGTACACGACGCAATCTATCCACAAAAAGGGGTCAGACTCCATTATTCCCGGACTGCTCAACTGAATGGCGTCTGACCCCATTTCTCATGAAGACCACGTACGCGCTGGCGCTTGCCGTTATCGGCGTGAACCCACTCGCTGCCCAGGTCGCGGGCCTGACGGGCACGCTCGTCGTCACCAACAAGTCGCCGTCGACCGCGACCATCATCGACGTCGCGTCCGGCCGGGCGCTGGCGACGTTGCCGACGGGGAACAATCCGCACGAGGTCGTGCTCTCGCGCGATGGCCGCACGGCGG
>CBIHMX010000640.1:0-2268 GCA_966211115.1 uncultured Gemmatimonadaceae bacterium
GCGTCCGCTCGACAACCGCGGCCTCCGGGGCCTGATCTTCAAGCGGTACCAGAAGCGGGCCGGCGGTGCGGTGCCCAGCGCGAATCGCATCATGCTCCTGCGCGACGCCGATGGTGACGGCGTGGCCGAGCTGAAGACGCCGTTCATCGAGAACCTCAACTCGCCGTTCGGCATGGCGCTGGTCGGCAACACGTTCTACGTCGCCAATACGGATGCCGTCGTCAGGTTTCCCTACAATGGCGGCGAAACGAAAATCACCGCCGCTCCGGTGAAGGTGGCTGACCTTCCCGGTGGCGACCTGAATCACCATTGGACGAAGACCCTGATTGCCAACGTCGAAGGCACGCGGCTCTACGTGGGCGTCGGGTCGAACAGCAACGCTGCTGAAAACGGCATGGAGGCCGAAGACGAGCGCGCGGCTATCCTCGAGATCGATCCCGCGACCGGATTGCATCGCGTCTACGCATCGGGACTCCGGAACCCGGTCGGATTGGCCTGGGAGCCGGTCACCGGCATGCTGTGGACGTCCGTAAACGAGCGCGATGAACTCGGCAGCGACCTCGTTCCCGACTACATGACGTCGGTGAAGGACGGTGGCTTCTACGGATGGCCGTACAGTTACTTCGGCCAGCACGTCGACACGCGCGTCGAACCGCGGCGGCCGGACCTCGTCGCCAAGGCGATCGTCCCGGACTACGCGCTCGGCGCGCACACCGCGTCGTTAGGCCTGGCGTGGGCACAGGGGACGGCGCTGCCGTCGCGTTATGACGGCGGCATGTTCGTGGGCCAGCACGGCTCGTGGAACCGGAAGCCGCCGAGTGGATACCGCGTGATCTTTGTCCCGTTCGCCAACGGAAAGCCGTCGGGCGAGGCGGTCGACGTGTTGACCGGCTTCCTCGACGGAAACGGCAGCGCGTATGGGCGTCCGGTGGGTGTCGCGATCGACGGCCGCGGATCGCTGCTGGTCGCCGACGACGTGGGGAACGTCATCTGGCGCGTGGGGCCGTCGTCGGTGACGGCCGCACGTCCTCCGGCGAAGGACGCACGGCCCGATCGATGACCTAACGAGGCTTGCGGCCCTTGAGCAGTGTGCCGTGGTCGGCGTCGTAGACGCGGACGGAAACCACCACCCCGGCGCGTTGCTGGTCGATCACGCGGGCGTGGACGACCTTCCGGTCGTTCGTCGGGCGATAGAGGATCCAGCTGCCGGCGGGCGCGGTTCGTTGCAGGCCGGTGCAGGAACCGGCTTTGGGTTGTTGTCCCGGGGGCCGTCCGGGAAACCAGAGCCGGCACTGGCCGACAGCGGGCATGTGGCCGGGTGGAATCCGAGCCGCGCTGTGGACCTCGACGTCCCCTCTCGCCACGACGAGCCGCTCGCCAGGTCCGGGAAAGGTCCGGGGGGCGCAGGCGCCAAGCGCGACGACTGACATTGCTGCGATTGCTATCCGAAAACGGGCATTGCCCATGGAAGTCCTCCGCTATTGAGGGTGCCTGACGACGTGCACCACTCAAGACAGGACGATCACCCGATGAGCAAGGGAATCATCCGGCGCGACGACCATCAAAAGCGCGACGCAGCTCACGAGAAACGGTGGCTGACCGTTACGCCAGCACCTGGCTGTGGGACGGAAGGTTTCACCGGGCAGGATTCTTCCCAGAGAAGCGATCGAACCGCGGCCGGCGTCCAAGGGAGATCCGCCAACCCGGAAGCGACATGGCCACCGTAAAACTTCTCTTGATGGCATTGCCATTCTGTTGCCTTACGACGCTGTCTGCGCAGACACCCGCGCCGCGGCATCATCACGCGCTCACGTGGGACCCCGTGAGGAAGCAGGTGCTGATGTCGGGCGGGCATAGCGTCGATTCAACGGGCAACGGTCCGATCCTCGACGATCTGTGGAGCTGGGATGGCCAGCGCTGGACTGCGCTGGCCGTCAGCACCGGCGTGCCGCTCCTGGGCCACTCGTTCTTCGCTGACAGGAACGGTGCGCTGTTCGCGCGTGGCGGCTCGCACGGAGTGACCTCGCGCTGGAGTGAAGATCGCTGGGTCACGGTGCATGCCGATTCCGCACTCCGCCTGGGCGGCGCAGCGGGTGCGTACGATCCGACACGGGGACGCTTCGTTCTGTTTGGCGGGAGCAGTGGACCCGGCGTCGTCACGTCAGGCACATGGATGTTCAACGGCACGACCTGGACTCAGCTCGACGTTACCGGTCCGCCGGCGATGATGATGGCGTCGATGGTTTTCGATTCGAAGCGCCATGTCAT
>CBIHMX010000641.1:0-2261 GCA_966211115.1 uncultured Gemmatimonadaceae bacterium
CCTCAACGCGGTTCGCTCGAACACGGCCACGACCACGTACGTCAGCAGCGAGGCCGCCAGCGACAACAGATAAGGGTACGCTACACCAGTCACCGTGGCAGCGACATACGACGCTACCCCCATCACCAGGGTGAACAGCGCGGCCAGTGGACCGCCGAGCTTCGTGAAGAGACCGAAACAGACGGTGATCAGCGTGCCTGCGCTACCGAATGCGGACGCGTCCTCAACGAGCTCGAAGACGCCCTCGGCGCGGATCGCCTGCACATACGCGATCGTCCCGAACGCCAGCACGCCGGCGCGCGCGATCAACACCTTCCGGCGCTCATCGGTGACCCGAAAGACGGGAACGATCAGGTTGTGTGACATCAGTCCCGAAGATACGAGCAAGGTACTGTCTACCGTCGACAGGATGGCCGCGACCAGCCCGCCGGCAAAGATCGCAAAGAAAAACGTTGGCAGCAGGGCCTGCGCAACCGCCGGGATGACCTGCTCGGCCTCGCCCAGCGACGGCACGATCCGCTGCCCGAGTACGCCGATCAGCAACGGGATCATGCCGACGGCAATGTACATGACGCCCGCCATCCATGATGAACGTCGCGCCACGTTAGGTGTCCTCGTGGCGATGATGCGGCCAACCAGTTCCGTGGCCACCACCGAGCCACAGATGGGAATGGCCCACTCCTCGAGCAGCGCCCAGGAAAATGCCTCGCCCGGGGGGAGCAGGCTGACCGGCCCCACTCCGCTCAGCAGGCCGCCCTCCTGCGCGGGCATCACGATGAGCACGCCCAGCATGACGACCGTGAGGCCGACGATCACCACCGTGCCCTGAATGACGTCGTTCACCGCGTCGGCGAGCAGGCCGCCGAACATCGTGTAGAGCATCGTGAACACCGCGGCAATCCCGATCGCCATCTCGACCGACACGCCCGTAGTGACGGTGGACAGGATGTAACCGAATGCCCGTACCTGCGCCGCGGCCCAGAGAATCGAGCCGGGGATGAGGATGACTGCCGCCACCCGTTCCACCGGTACCGAAGCTCGCTGACGGACCAGGTCCGCCAGTGTCGTCAGCCGGCGCCGCCACAACGGACCGGCGAACAGGAATCCCATCAGGATCAGGCAGAGCCCGTACCCGAACGGCTCCGCGTTCGCCAGCGAAATCCCGCCCCGGAATGCGTTGCCGGCGGACCCCATGATGGTTTCCGAACCGAACCACGTTGCGAAAATGGAGAACGTCGCGAGCGTGTAGCCAAGGTTACGGCCGGCGAGCAGGTAGTCCGATTCGTTCCGGATACGGCGCGAAATCCACACGCCGACGCCAAGCTGCACCGCGAGATACACCAGCATCGCGGCCAACGCAGGCGTCAGCATGGCTCAGATCCCGCCGAACACGAAGCCTCGGCCTAACGACGTCACCCAGCCGGCGGAAAATCCGTCGCGACCGAGGCGCCGGGACAGATCCAGCCGCCAGATCCCGCCGGCTTCGCGGATGGACGCGAGGCGCAGGCCGGCGCCGATTTCCGTGCCCGTACGTTCCGTCCCGCCACTGAACCAGGCACCGGCGTGACCCGCATACGCTGCCACACCAACCGCGACGAGCCCGAACAGTCGCGGCAGCACGAGGTAGCGGTACTCGGCATTCGTGATGAAGTAACGGTCACCGGTGAACGCGTGCGCCGGGAATGCGCGTAACCCGTTGCCCAGGCCGAGGTCGAACTCGCGGCCGGGAATGGCGTTATGCTGGCGACCGGCCGATCCGTGCATGACGAACAGGTGCTTCTCCCCGCGCTGGCCGACGAAACTCATCATCCCCTCGACCGTGGCCGAGTCGGTGCCTTCGCTCGTTTCGAGACCCGAGGCTCGGGCAGCGACACGAATGAAACCTCCCGGAAACGGAATGCCGATGCCGGCCGTGGCCGAGCCGCCGATACCGTTGCGGGCATAGCCCCACGCCGCCGGCGCCGCCAACAGCGAGATCGTTGCGAATGATCCGATGTCGATGTCCTCCACGCGGCCGATGCGTTCGACGTTCCACACCCTGATGAAGCGCGGCTTTCGAATGGCGATGTACGGACCGGCGGCTCCGGTGCGCGTCGTTGGGATGTTCTCCCTGTTGACGAGCGCGATCATGTCGTCGCGCATCCACTGGCCAAGCACGCCAACGCGGACGTAACCGCGCGGGCTGGCGACCAACGCCACCGCGGCATCGCCGCGCACCACCGCCGACTCGCGCCAGAGTGAATCCACGACGCCGCTGCCGC
>CBIHMX010000642.1:0-2258 GCA_966211115.1 uncultured Gemmatimonadaceae bacterium
ACGTCGGCGAGGTCGGCCAGTTGGTCGAGGTTATATCGCGCTTCGGAGGTCATGTCCCGAAGCTACATGTTGCCATGTCAACTATCAAGTAGACATGGTATCTTTCGCAGATAGACTTGAGGTTTCCTGTGGCGCCGGGCGTCGCCGTGCCGGGTGGACATTGGCGAGGCCCGGCCCCAGACCATTCGGTCCGCGTCAGCCCTCATAACCTGTTGTAGGGAATTTCATCGCACGTCCCCGGCTCTTTGCCACCGATGCTGCAGAAGCCGCCGCCCAGTTCCCCGAATGAAAATCGGAAGTCATGGAATCGAACGGGCGCGTGAGACGGATCGGCGCCAAGATGTCTCAGTTTGAAGTCAATCCGGACCCACCCATCGAGCCCGCTCGCAGGACACGTGTTGAACGCGAAGAACGCGAGTGGGAACTCCGGCAGGGGGCCGTCGCATCCGACTATCCCATAGCTGAAGTTCGTGAACGAATCGTAGTTCACACCTTCGGCGGGTGAATCATTACTCCACACGTTATGGTCTCCAGCGACCACGTTTCCCAGCGCCGAAAGTGCTTCGTTGTCCAACGCGGCGTCGACCCAGTCGTCGCCCACGTTCGGGTCGAAAAACTGGAAGAAGAACCAGTTCAGCGATACAGGCGTTGTCGGCCCATTGCTTGGGTACGTCCCCTGAAGATTCTGGAAGTAAGCTGAGAGAATCGTGTATCGCCCCTCCAGGTCCGACCGGTAATCCTTGAACTCGAAGGCCGCGGCGACGCATGACGTGCCGTCGCAATACACCTTCGCCTGAGCGCCAGCGGTCGTCTGGAAAGCATCGACCTTGCTGGTGGCGGCACTCGATCCAGCGTCCAGGACACTTCGCGGCTCCGTCGCGCTGTCGGCGCAGCCGAATGAGATGGTGACTGCGAGAGAAAAAGCCCAGCGGACGTGCCACATGAGACGCTCCTGTGTTGGACGGGTCAGAAGGTGAAGATGCCTGGAAGCGGGCGCCAGTACCGTGCAGCAGGGGTGTGACATCAAAGCCGCCATAGACGGTGTCACACCCTGACCTCATCGTTCAGCACACCGCACGGAGGCTTGCATGCGAACGATCGGCTTGGGATTGCTGTGTATTGTGCTCGCTGGCTGCATCACCACACACGCGACATTGCTCGACCCTTCGGCAACGCGTTATGCACGGGTGCACCCGGACTCGGTGCGCATCTTCACCGACCAGACGGAGCTCGATACACTCGACTACGTCCGCGTCGCCATCATCGAAGCCACCGGATCTGGGGAGTGGACCAATCAGTCCGAGATGCTCGAGGCAATGCGGCGGAAAGCCGGCGAACTCGGTGGCAATGGCGTCCTGCTGCCGCGCGTCGATGAGCCAAGCGCCGGTGCTAAAGTCGCGGCGGCCTTCCTCGGCACCGGAACCCAACGCAAGGGCAACGCCGTCGCCGTTCGCGTCATCGGCCCGAAGAAGCGCCCCGTTCCGCCAGGAAAGTCTTTCATTCAACGCTTCATCGACCTGCTCGGCTCGAACTGATTTCGGCGCCTGAACGCGCTCCGGCTTCTTCGCTGCGCTCGCGGACCTCCCCAAGGAACCGTTGCTCAACGGCGCGGTCCCATGGCCATCCGGTCGGACACGTGCTGACGCCATGCACGAGGAACTCGTGCGCAACCGACGTGAGATCCTGCACTGAAAGGGAAACATCAGTCCCAAATCGTGCGCAGGGGAACGTATTTCCGGAGTCGAGTATCCGCTGTGACCAGTGTGGCGTTCAATCCTAGAGTGGTCGGCGGCTACCCCTCGAGGCGCTCCCAGTCGGGGTGCTCGAAGATCGGCGACTCGACTTGATGCTTCGCGTCATGCAGCCGTCCGGCCACGCGGGCCATCAGTCGGTTCATCTTGTCCAGTTCCGCCAGCAGGACGTCGCGATCGCGGGTTTCCCAATACTGCCCCTCGTCCCACACCGTCACCTCGACGCCGGACTGGATCGCAAAGTCCATCATCTCGACCAGTCGAAGATGACAGCGTAGAAAGTGCTCGTCGCCATGATTGGAGGCATACTGTGTCTTGCACCACCCCTGCCAGAACCATTCCCGGCTCCCGTCATCGTCGAACGTTCGGAGCATGAAGCCGAACGAGGTCGTTTCAGCCCCTTTCCCTGGCGACGCGAGAAATCCCCGCGCGGTGGCGAGATCGGCGACATACGGTCGCTCGTCGTTGCCCAAGACTTCTGCATTCACTTCGGCAAGGTCGTTGAAG
>CBIHMX010000643.1:0-2240 GCA_966211115.1 uncultured Gemmatimonadaceae bacterium
TCGCGACCAGAGCATCCCCGTGCAGATTCTCGGGCACGCCGGCCGTGTCGAGCAATGGCGCCGCCGGCGACGGTGGTGCCGCCGGGGCGAGACCGTTTGCCACCGCCACGATGGGGATGCCTTCGTCGGTGCTCGGTAGGCGGCGCAGGTCGTAGCCGCCGCTACGCAACGTCAGGAACCACACGCTCCCGTCCCGGCGGTTCACGTCCGGCGCCAGCACGGCGCCGGTCACCCGGGTGATGGACCGCGGCGTTCCATCATCGAGCGGTACGACCTCGAGGTTCGCGCTGTCGCTTTGTGCGCGGCCCTTGCGCAACGACTGGCCATCCGGCGCGAACACCGGCGAAGGCCGCGCCGAGCCACTCGTCCGGCGCCTGACGAGTCCGCTGTCCGGGTCGATGAGCGCGATGCCCCAGGTGCCGTGTTCCTGATAACTCGCGGCGATCCGGCGCCCGTCCGGACTGAACCTCGGCCGGTGCCAGACCAGGTCCGGGTTGCCGGCGACGAGTTCGTGCCAGCGTCCGGTGTCGAGCGTGATCATCACGACGCTGCATGTCCCGGCATGACACCGGACCCCGACCGCTGTGCGACCATCAGGGGAGGGATCCGCCTGGCGGATGCCGGCCGCCCGCGTGACGCGCCGCATCGACTTCGACGTGGAATTCCACAGGAACAGGTCGGGCCGCATGATCCCGTCCGCTGCCGGTTCGTCTCGCGAAACCAGGAGGGTCACGCCGTCAGGCATCCAGCGCGGCGATTCGTGCGACCGGCCGTTCACGGGCCGCAGCGTGGCCAGCGCCCGACGCGGCCGTGGAAAGGAATCGTACGGCAGCACATCGAGTGGATCCCGCTCGATGAGTCGCTCACGCGCGCGCTGCAACGCCGAATCGACCGGCGCCGGGCTGGTTTCCCACACGACGAGTCTCGATGGGCCATCGAGGCGCCTGACGACGATCGCGATGTGACGCCCGTCAGGTGAAATCGCCGGCTCGCCCGTCGCGCCGGCCAGCCGCTGGATCAGCTCACCCTCGACCAGGCCGGCTTCACGCAACCGGTTCCGGATCTGCAACGCACGCTCGGTGACGTCCACCGTGAACGACGCGTACAGGTCGGATGCCGGCGCGCCGAATACACCAGCAAAGGCCTCGTCGAACGCACGCTGCTGGCGCGCGCTCATCCGCCGCCACAAATGGACGAGACTCGAGTCTCCCCTTCGCTCCGTCAACCATTCGAGGAATGCGGAACCGGCCAGGTACCGCATGTTCCCGCCGAGGAACGCGCGGCTGCCGTTGAGCTGCGCGTAGCTGGGAAGACGTCCTTCCAGTGCCCATTGCCGGAGCACGGCGGCACGGCCCGCCGAATACGGCCGGCCGCTCCCCGTCATCAGCCCTTCGATGAGGGTGGCATATCCCTCGATGACCCAGGGCGGCGCGTTGATCGCCACCGGACTGAGTTGCGTGGGCAGGAGACTCCACAGCCACCGCATCCGCGGATTGCGCGAGGGAAACGTGAGATGCGCGATGTGCCCGTATTCGTGCACGGCGAGCGCTTCTCCCCAGCCACGATGCGTGCCGAACGTAGGAGAGGGCGAGGGAGGAGTGGGCCACAGAAAAATCACCGGCCCCTCCATGAACGGCAGCGCGAATCCGTTGGCGACGTTCGACGGATCTTCGACGATGACGGTGACGCGCGACTTCGGTGTATTGCCGATGAACGCATCGACGGCATCGGCATACGACTCGATGCGCACCGCGATGCGCCGGGTCCACTCCTCCATCTCGACCGGGTAGTGGATGTCGAAGCGCGCGGTGGTGATCGTCCGCCAGGGAATCTGCGGGCGGGTCAGGTACTGGGCGCTGGCCGGGGTTGATGCCAGCAGAATGGCCAATAGCCACGGGCAGGGCGCACGGAGCACGGGGCTCGGGGTGCGACCGAACAGCCTAACGATGTGTCGGCCGGAATTCCGCAGCCATTTCATGCCTAGTGCCCTATGCCCCAGACCGTGAGCTCTGATATGCCATGGCCTTCAATCTGGCGACCCGGATCGCCATCGGTGGATGGGTGCCGAGGAGCTCGGCGAGGAACCCTTGCTGATTCGTCAGCCGGCGACCGAGCGGGTCGGCGATGCAGAGGTGTGCCGTTCCGCTCTTGTTCAGGCTGCGTGTGGGGAGCGCGCTGTGCTCGATCTTCTCCAGCGCTCGCGCCAGGGCGGCGGGATTGCGCGTGAATTGGGCGGACAT
>CBIHMX010000644.1:0-2236 GCA_966211115.1 uncultured Gemmatimonadaceae bacterium
CGGTGGTGCGCCTCCTTGGCGCTCACCTGCTCGGCATGCTCGGAGGTGCCGCGGCGGGATTCATCCTGCTCCTGCCACTGGCACGACATGGCCTGCACCTGCACAGCGCGTTCGAGTTGTTCAGTTACGCGCGGTGGCCGACGCTCTCTGAAAGCACCCGAACGTTACAGGTGAATCTCGGCGCGCCGATCCTCGTCGCACTGGCCGGGGCGACCGAGGCCGGTTTATTCGGCATGGCGCGTTATCCCGCGTTCCTGTTCGACGTCGCGGCCGTCACGCTGTACCAGTACTGGCTGACGCGTGCCGTGCACGTCCCCGGCAGGGCGGAACTCCTGGGCTACGTGCGCCGGCACATGCGTTTTGCTGGTGCGCTGGGCGTAGCTGTCGTCGCGGGAGCGATCGTGGCGCAGCCATTCCTTCCGCTGCTCGGGCCGAATTTCGCGAACGTTGGTGTGCTCTTCGTGATGTGTTCCATCGACTTCGCACTCGTGCTCCTCGTCAGGCCGATCGAGACCGCCTATCACGGAATGGCGCGACCGCACCTCGAGTTGATCCAGCGTTTCGCGGCACTGCCGACGCTGATCGTGGCGGCGTACTTCCTGGTCGCGAGGTGGGGCGCGATTGGAATGGTGGGCGCACACATCACGGCGAGTGTCGTCTCCCTGGCCGTCGGCACGGCACTCGTCTATCGCGCCCTTGGAGCCGAACGCCAAGCGGGGAGCGTGCCGGACAGCGGGTCACTGCCACCGTCATGAAGGGAACCGGATTTGCGCGCACGCTGAACCGGCTGCGCCATATGGCATATATCGATGTCGGCGGCGACGACGCAACGGTGTTCGTGAGTGGCATGGGTCGTAGTGGAACGACCTGGGTCGCGAGCCTGATCAACCACAAGTTCGATCATCGCGTGGTATTCGAGCCCTTTCGTCCGGCGATCGTGCCGGCGGCCAACGTGTTCGGGCCGTTTGCATACGTCCGCCCGACGGACGCCGATCCGGCGCGCCGGGAAGCCGCGGAGCGCATCCTGTCCGGACGTACCCCGCGGGGATCGGTTGACCGTCTGCATCGCGGATTCATTTTCCGCCGGCGGATCATCAAGGGGGTGCGCACCAACCTCATGCTCGGATGGCTGAAGGCATTACGTCCGTCCATGCCGTTGGTGCTGATCATCCGGAATCCATTTGCCGTGGCCGCATCATGGCTGCGGCTCGGCTGGGGGAAGGTAGCCGACGGCTCCACCGCGGAACTCGACGTGATCCTTCAGCATCGCGCTCTTCGTGAAGACTTCCCGGGCGTTGACGCGGCCGTGAAAATGATCGACCGCGGCAGTGCGTTCGAGTGCGCTCTGGCGCAGTGGTCGCTCCTTCACCTCGTGCCGCTGGCGCAACTGCGTGACGGCGCCGCGCACGTCGTCTTTTTCGAGGATCTGCTGATCCATCCCGCGGGAACGTTCGATCGGCTCGCGCAACATGTCGGCATCACCGTTGACCGGAGCGCGTTCGAACGCGTCGTCGGCACCGCCGCCGAGACGGATTTTCTCCAGCGCGGCAACGGCGCGGATCGCGAGCAGATCCTTGGCGACTGGCAGCAGCACCTCACGCCGGCCCAGGTCGAGCGGGGCATTGAGATCCTGGCGGCGTTCGGCCTCGGTCAGATGTACGACGGCGGTGGACGGCCGACCGGGCTGACGCCGATGCGTCCCGGTTCATAGCATCCGATGGTGACCCACACGACAGCGACTGAAACGCCCTGGCAGCTTCAGGTGTTTGACGTGAGCCTGAAGAAACGCCAGAAGCTCGCGATGCTCGCCGACCTGATCGGTCCGCTGGTATCGCAGCGCTGTCTGCTCGTTACCAAGGGCGACAATCCCGGATCGCTCAACTTTCACCTCGCCGCACTCGGCGGCGCGTGGACGTGGTGCGAGCTCGAAGCCGAGGGCCTTCCAGCGATGGAGTCCTTCCTCGGCCAGGTGGTGCATCACGGCGGCGAGGAGTCCCTTCCCTTCGACGATGCGCACTTCGAGCGCGTCGTGGTCGTCGACGTGCACGAACACCTCGCGAACCCCGACGCGCTTGACCGTGAGATCGCTCGCCTGCTGGCGCCTGGTGGCGTGGCCGTGGTCACCACGCCTAACGGTGACGAGCGGCTGCCGGTGGCGCGACTCAAGCGCGCGCTGGGCATGGACCCGGCCACGTATGGCCACATCGTGCAGGGGTTCACGGCCGAAGAGCTGGAG
>CBIHMX010000645.1:0-2232 GCA_966211115.1 uncultured Gemmatimonadaceae bacterium
GCTCTGCTCGTACGGAGTGCGAGCGATCTTCGACATCGAGGAGAAGGAACCGACGCTCATTCAGTCGCTGCGCGTCACCCAGGCCGACAGCGTGCTGCCACAACAGGCCATCGATCGTTCAGTGCAACTGGAGGCCGGCGATCCGCTCAACCTGATCGCCATGGACTCGACGATCCTCCTGCTGCGCGATGAACTGTGGGAGCGAGGTCACGCGGCGGCCGAGATCGTGCTCGACACCAGCCAGGTGTCCGAAACGTCGAATGGCGGTCCGGTGTCGATCACGATCGATCCTGGGCCGCTCGTTTTCGTGGATAGCGTGGAAGTCGTCGGGAACGAAAAGGTCTCCGACGAAACGATTCATCGCCTGCTGACGTTCAAGCCTGGGGACCTGTTCAAGCGCAGTGCGGTCCTCGGGAGCCAGCAGAACCTCTACCTGTCCAATCTCTTCACCGAGCTGGATATCGAGACGCCAGCGACCGGTGATTCGCTGCGCATGGTGCGGATTCGCGTTGTCGAAGCGAACCTGAACCGCCTCGATCTCGCGGCCGGCGTGACGACAGCGGATTTCGGCCAGGTCGACGCAGACTTCTCGCGCTACAACTTCTTCGGCAGCGCGCGGCGGCTGTCGCTGCGAACCACCTTGAGCAACCTGCTCGCCAGTTCACTCAACGGACAGGGCATCTTCTACGACGTGACCGACGGGGCGACCGACGACTCGCGCGACGCGTTCCTCAAGCCCACCTGGTCGCTCAGCGCCGGCATCACCCAACCCTGGTTTTTCTCGATACATAACCAGCTGGGCATATCGGTCTTCGCGCACCGCCGAACGGTTCCGGGCATTGCCGTCGAGCGGGGACACGGCGCGAGCCTCGCGTTCACGCGGGATTTCGGACGGCGCACGAATTCGACGCTCGGGTACACGTACGAAGTGTCGCGCGTCGACGCGTCGGACGTCTACTTCTGCGTCAGCTTTGGCGTCTGCCTGACGTCACTCATCAACGTGCTCGCGGACGGCCACATTCTGTCGCCGATCGCGTCCGTCACGCAGTTCGATGTCACGAACGATCCCTTCACGCCCAATCGCGGGTACCGCGCCCGCATCGACGTCGAGCACGCATCGTCGTTCACGGCATCCGACTTCCGCTACAACCGCGCCGAGGTGACCGCGAGCACGTATCGCGGGCTGTCACGAACATCCGTGCTCGCGGGCCGCGTTCGTGTCGGCTGGGTTGGAGCGGGCCGTGGCACCAATGCGGCGCTGGGCATCCCGATCGGCGAGGAGCGGGTGATCCATCCTCGCAAGCGTTTCTACGCCGGGGGTTCGCTGTCGGTACGGGGGTTCGGTGAGCGCCAACTCGGTCCGCGAGTGCTGACCGTGTCTCCCACGGCGCTTACCGACACCGCCCTCGCCGCGCCTTGCACGTCCGCGCAGTTGCAGGACGGCAGTTGCAATCCGAACATCGCCGGTCTCGAAGCGGCGGCGTTCCAGCCGCAGCCGTTAGGCGGGACGGCGGTGGCCGAGTTCAGCATCGAGTACCGGTTCCAGCTCTGGCCGGTGCATGGCATCAGCGGTGCGCTGTTCCTGGACGGTGCGGTCATCGGCACCAACCAGCTCACCGACCTGCTGGGCGCCACGACCGCCGTGACCCCCGGCTTCGGGATCCGCATGGAAACGCCGGTCGGGCCGGTGCGCCTTGACCTCGGCGTCAGGCCTACGCTGGTCGAGAACCTGCCCGTCGTGACGCAGGTTTCCACGCCCAACGGGCCGGAACTCGTGACCTTGAACACGGCGCGGCGATACGATCCGCTGGACACCCGAGGCGGCTTCCTCAGTCAGGTGTTGAGCCGGCTCCGCCTGCACCTGGCCATCGGTCCTCCGTTCTAGGCCATGCGAATGAAGCGGACTCTCAGTCTGGTGTCGGCGGGCATCGCCGTGCTGCTCGTGATCGTGCTCGTCGGTGGCATCATCCTGAACGGCACCTACTACGGTCGTGAGCGCGTCCGTCGCTTTGCGCTGGATGCCATTCGCGGGATCGTGAACGGCGACGTCATGGTCGGGCGCATCGACGGGAACCTCCTCGATCGCTTCGACCTGGTCGATGTCTCCATAACCGATAAGGAGGGTCGTCCCTTCCTGGTCGCCGACCGCATCCGCGCCCGCTTGTCGCTCTCTGCGCTCCTGTCGCGTCGGATCATCATCCGGTCGGTCGAGCTGGACCGACCGGTGGTGAC
>CBIHMX010000646.1:0-2222 GCA_966211115.1 uncultured Gemmatimonadaceae bacterium
GCCAGGGCGTCGTCGGCCTCGAAATCGATCATCCGCCAGGCCACGGCGCCTAACGCCTCGACCGCCTGTTCCGCCAGCGGAAACTGCGACATCAGGTCGTCCGGTACGCCGAAACCGGTCTTGTAGCCGTCGAACAGGTCGTTGCGGAAGGATTCGATCACGGTGTCGAAGGCGACGCCCACGTGCGTGACACCGGGCTCGCGCAGCAAGGCGTGGAGGGAGCGCAGGATCCCGCGCGTCGCGCCCACTTCCCGTCCGTCGTGCAGCGCCTTGGGCGCGCCGAAGTACGAACGGAACAGCTCGTAGGTGCCGTCGACCAGGTGGACCTTCACGGCGCCGCCTAACGCGGAACCCGGTTGCCGGCGATCCAGACGGAATTGATCCGGCGGACGTTGGCGATGTCATCGAGCGGATTGGCGTCGAGCACGACGAAGTCGGCCCACTTCCCGTTCTCGATGGTCCCGAGATCGCGGTCGAGACCCATGCAGCGGGCGGCGACGGCGTTGGCGGAAGCCAGCGCGGCCCCCGCGGTGAGGCCGGCTTCCACCATCATCTCGAGTTCCATCAACTCGAAGTAACCCTGGAAGCGTCCCATCGGGCCGGTGTCCGTTCCCATGGCAACGGGAATGCCGGCGTCGGCAATCCGCTTCAAGTTGGCGGTCGCGACCGGAAGCTGCGCCTTGTACTTCTGCGCCGCGACGCTGGCGCGCGTCGCGCGCTGCCGGGCAGTATCGCGACCCGCTGCGACCCACGAAGGATTCGCGTACTTGATGAACAGGGGATCCGAGAAGAAGCGCGGCGTCGACTCGTACACGTACGTGGACACCTCTCGCATCAGCGTCGGCGAATAGCAGCGGTTGGAGGCCTTCAGCGCGGCAATGAACACGTCATCGACCGGCACATCCCTTACGCTGTGTGCGATGAAATCCGTGCCCGCCTCGAGTAGTGCCTTTGCATCCGCCAGGTAATAGAGATGCGTCGCCACGCGAAGGTTGCGGCGGTGTGCCTCGTCGATGACGGCGCGATACACCTCGGGCGTCAGCTTCGCCGCGGTGCCGAGGTTGTCGTCGACGCGGATCTTCACCCAGTCGACGCGCTGGGCCGCGACGTCGCCCACCATCCGCCGTGCCTCGTCAGGCGTTCGTGGCGTGAGCACCGGGCCGGCAACAAAGACACGGGCGCGGTCGAGCGTCAGCACGTCCTGGCTGGCACGGGCGGCAAACACGGCCTCGTTCTCACCGCCAAGACTCACCACGGTGGTGACGCCATGTACGGCGTAGGTCTTCAGGTCGTCCGGCGTGTTGACGTGCCCGTGCGAGTTGATCAGTCCGGGAATGATGAACTTGCCGTTCAGCGAGACGCGCACCGCGTTGCTCGGGACCGTGACCTGTGCGCCTGGACCGGCAGCGACCACTCGACCTTCGCTGACAAGGATCGTGGCCCCGGCCACGGGGGCGCGTCCGGTACCGTCGATGAGCGTCGCGCCGGTGAAGGCGATCGGCACCGCGGCCTGCGCGCCGAGTCGAGCCGATATGGCGAATAAAAGAACCAGGGTAGAGCGCATGGCAGGGGATCGGTTGTGCGCCAGCAACATGCCTCGCGCGCAGGCGGTTTGCCATGTGGTGGACGCGAACACTTGCGGTCGCTGGTCGGCGTCGTTCAGCTTCACATGAACCCGCACGGGAGCCTGCATGTTCTGGTCGGACGTCGTCGATTTGCTTCGCGCACTCATCCTGAACGTTGCACAGGTCTGCAACGGTAGCGTCGGACTGGCCGTGATCCTGGTTTCCCTGACGGTCCGGCTGGCGCTGATGCCACTGACGCTGCGGCTCGCGCGCCGCGGGCTCGAACACCAGCGAAGACTGGACGAGCTCAAGCCCGAGCTCGAACGGCTGCGAAGGAAATTCGCGAACGATCCGCAAGGACTCTGGCGTGAGACGGCGAAATTCTACCAGGTGCGCGGCATAAAGCCGGTGGATTCCGCGGGGCTGCTGGGCGGACTGGCCCAGGCGCCGGTGTTCGCCGCGTTGTACGGCGCCCTGCGAAACGGGCTGGGAAGCGGCATCCGTTTCCTCTGGATCGGGGACACGTCGGTGCCTAACGTCCTGCTGACGCTCCTGGTCGCGGCCACCACGGCCGCCGGACTCGCCGCCAGTCCCGCGGCCCAGCCGTCCCGCTCCGTCCAGCTCGTGATGATGGCGATCTTCGGCGCGATGACGATC
>CBIHMX010000647.1:0-2214 GCA_966211115.1 uncultured Gemmatimonadaceae bacterium
AGCGAGTCGTCGCGGATGAGACGCGGATCGGGGTCTGACCCGACTTCCGGTCAGTCCCGTAGCAACGCGCCGGGTACGATTCCTTTCGAGCCAAATTTCTTTCGCACGCGATCGACCGTGCGCGCGATCGCGAGGTCACGATCGGTTTCCAGGCGTTTGTCGTCGGGCGGAAAGAGCGTCAGCTGATCCGCGGCGGGATCCTCGGACAGCGACGACAGGGCCACGCCGATCAGTCGCGCGGGTACCCGACGCGCTCCGCGGAGCTTGCCGAGCAGCTCCTTGGCCGTTTCCATGATCACCCGATCCGAAACTACCGGCTTCGCGAGCGTCCGCCGTGCGCTCCGCGTCTTGAAGTCGCGGTCGCGCAACTTGACCGTGATGGTCCGGGCGGTGAATCCGCCCTGCCGGAGGTCCCACGCGGCCTTCGTCACGAGCCCGAGCAGCTCGCGCTCGATGTCTTCGTCTTTCGACAGGTCGACGGAGAACGTCTCGTCGCGGCTCATGCTCTTCCGGTCGCCGTGACCTTCGACCTCGCTCCCGCCGATGCCATGCGCCCTGTCCCACAGCCACTCGGCCGCGTTCTCGCCGATCATCCGCCGGAGTGCGGTCAGGTCGTGCTGCAACAGGTCGGGCACCGTGACCAGGCCTAACGACTGCAACCTGGCCTGGAACTTCGGCCCGACCATCGGGATGTCGGCCAGGTTGAACGTGCGCAGGAAGGCCGCCTCGCCGCCCGGGGCGACGATATGCACACCGTCGGCGGTGGTGCCGGGCTTCGCCTTCGCGCGTTCCACCGCCATCTTGGCGACCAGGCGATTGGTGCCACCGCCTATCGAGACCGACATCCCGGTCTGCTGTTTCACCGCCGCCCGGATGCGATGGGCGGTGTCCCGCAATGTCTCGTTATGATAGATGCCCTCGGTCCCGCCGAGGTCCATGTACCACTCATCGACGCTGGCGCCGGAGACGATCGGCGTGAACGTCTCGAGTACGGCGCGGATTTCGCGGCTCTTCATTCCGCACGCCTTCCCAGGCACCGGCACGAACATCGCCTGCGGACAGAGCTTCTCGGCGCGCGCGATCGACATCGCCGACTTGACGCCGAACTGACGCGCTTCCCAGGACGCGGAGCAGACGACCCCACGGCTGCCACGACGTCCGCCGACGATGAGGAGCGGTGACTTGCCTGCACCTTCGGGATCAACCAGTCGCGCGACCGCCGCGAAGAACGCGTCGGCGTCGGCTAGCAGGATGCGTGGTGCGGCACTCACTGAAATCAGCGTGGCAGCTCGGCGCGCCAGTTGAAAACCGCGACCAGCCTTGTGACTACTTCATCATCACGGCGAATCATCAGGAACCGCCGGTTGTCCGGCATGAGATCGTAATTCCGGTAGAAGATGCCAAAGAGCACGAACGGTGCGGTTGAAAACAGCTTCCGCGGCGCGGATGCCTCGAAGCCGGAAGACGTTCGAATCGCGGCGCTCACCATTTGCCCTTCGGTGATGTAGAACAATTCCGTACCATCGCCGGACCACAGGGGTTCGATCCCCCCGGTCGTGCTGACCTGCCACTTGCCTCGTCCGTCCGGAAAGGTGCTGACCCACACCTCGTATCGTCCGCTCTGATTCGATACGTACGCCATGTACCTGCCGTCGGGTGAAATGGACGGAGCGTACTCCGAAAACTCGGTTGCCACGACTGGCGTGGCGATCGAGTCCACGCCGTACCGCAGCGCGAGAATGTCTCCCTTGCCGGCGGCCTGGTCATCGGTTCGAAGGACGAGCCACTTGTCGCCCTCTGCCCATTCGACGTGAAGCACGGAACGATTATCGAACCGTCCGAGGGGCTGCACGCTGGCATCGGCGAGTTCGAGGCGGTACGGCTGGGCGACGCCGCCATCCCGGTCTGAAATGATGGTCAGTGATCGCCCATCGGGATTCCACGTCGGCCGCCCGCTGGTGGAACCGGTCGACGTCAGACGCTGCGTGGCCCCCGTGCGCAGGTCGCGTAGCCATGTGTCGCTGGCACCGGCGACAAACTGTTCCGCGGCGAACTTGGTACCGTCCCGCGACACGCGCGGCATGAGGAAGACCGAACTCCATCGCGGCGTGAGTTCCTCGCTGGTGCCTGAGCGGTCTACGAGAACGGGATGCCCGTACCCGGCGCCGCCCGAGCGCCAGTACAGCAAGGTGCCGTCAGTGGTGACGTCGATCG
>CBIHMX010000648.1:0-2213 GCA_966211115.1 uncultured Gemmatimonadaceae bacterium
GCGGTGGCGCTTGGACAGGGCCATACGGCCTATGGTCGTTATGCACAGGCCATCGGCGTCAATGCGGTCGACACCCTGGGCGGAGTCTTCGATGGCGGCGGCCGCCTGGCGTGGACCCAGGCGCGGGCCACCGTGGCTCGTGCCGCCGGCGCTTCGCGCCTGGTCACGACTGAAGGATCGGCGCGGCAGCACGGTCGCGGCATCGCCCGCGCGCTCACGGCCACGCAACTCGCCGCCGGCGAGATGGGGATCGAGCATCACGAGTTCGTCGCCGACGCCTCGCACGAGTTCCTGCCTGGCCTGCGCGCACCGGTCGCCAACGACGCCCAGGGTGATCTCGGCGATCCCAACTCGAACAACAAGGGCATGTACGCGCCGGATCACTGGAGCGGCATGGCCTCGCGGCGGTGGGCGATGACCATCGACCTCGCGCGCTGCACCGGCTGCTCGGCCTGCGTGACCGCATGTTACGCCGAGAACAACATTCCGACGGTGGGCGCCCCCTGGCAGGGACGGTCGCTGCGGCCTTTCCATACGTCCGATGGCGCCGGGTGGGATACCAACCCGGGCGCGAACATCCTCAAGGGCCGCGAGATGGCGTGGTTGCGCATCGAGCGGTACTTCGAGGGCGGTGAAGACGGCTCGACCGACTTCGAGACGCGTTTCCTGCCCATGCTCTGCCAGCATTGCGGGAACGCGCCATGTGAATCGGTCTGTCCGGTGTTCGCGACGTACCATGCACCAGACGGCCTCAACGTCCAGGTCTACAATCGTTGTGTGGGCACGCGGTACTGTTCCAACGCCTGCCCCTACAAGGTTCGCTACTTCAATTGGCACGGGTACGGCGAGACGGATCGCCGTCAGTACGCGTTCCCCGAGCCGCTCAACCTGCAGCTCAACCCCGACGTCACGGTCCGTGGCAAGGGCGTCATGGAGAAGTGCACGTTCTGTGTACAGCGCATCCGTGAGTCCGAGCACCGGGCCAGTCTCGAGAATCGATCCGTCGGGCCTGACGAGTTCACGACCGCGTGCGCGCAAGCGTGCCCGTCGCGCGCCATCGTGTTCGGTGACGCGGCCGGCGAGGGCTGGACCGTGGCGCGGCAGGTCGAGGACGTCCGCGCCTATCATGTGTTCGAGGAGCTCAACACCTACACCGCCGTGGTCTACCTGCAGAAGGTGAATCATCCGGGAGGACCGAGCTGATGGCGACACTCGCCGAGCCGGTGCGCCCGAACGTTGCGTCGGCCAACATCCAGCTGCCCGGCGTCGAGAGTTACGAGCAGGTCGACCGCGAGATCGCGGGCACGCTCAACCCGACGAAGGGCTGGTTCGCGCTGTTAGGCATCTCGATCCTGTTCCTCCTCTGGGGAGCAGGCGCGTGGATGTACCAGATCTACTGGGGACTCGGCAACACCGGGCTGAACCCGCCGGTGATGTGGGGTGTCTACGTCATCACCTTCGTGTTCTGGGTCGGTATCGGTCACGCCGGCACGCTGATTTCCGCCATTCTCTTCCTGTTCCGGGCGGGATTCCGGACCACGATCTATCGGTGCGCGGAGGCGATGACCGTCTTCGCCGTCATGACGGCCGGCCTGTTTCCGATCCTCCACCTGGGGCGGCCCTGGAAGTTTTTCTGGCTGATCCCGTACCCGAACTGGCGGCTGATCTGGCCGAATTTCAAGAGCCCGCTGGTCTGGGACGTCTTCGCCATTCTGACGTACCTGACCGTGTCGGCGACATTCCTCTACGTCGGCCTCGTCCCTGACCTCGCGGTCCTGCGCGATCGCGCGACCAATCCGGTCAAGAAGCGGATACTTGGCGTCCTGTCGCTGGGATGGCGCAACTCGGAACCCGAGTGGCGTCACTTCGCCAGGATGTACCTCTTCCTGGCCGCATTCAGTACGCCGCTGGTGCTCTCGGTTCACTCGGTCGTGTCGTTCGACTTCGCCATGGCGCTCACGCCTGGCTGGCACGCCACGATCTTCCCGCCCTACTTCGTGGCCGGCGCCATTTTCTCCGGCATCGGCATGGTGTTCACGATCATCATCCCGATCCGGAAATACTTCCGGCTCCAGCACATCGTCACCATCAACCACCTCGACGCGGCGGCCAAGCTCTGCCTGTTCACGTCGATGGTGGTGGGCTGCGCCTCCCTGATCGAGTTCTGGGTCGCCTGGTACAGCGCCAACGAGTTCGAGCAGGCGTCCTTCTGG
>CBIHMX010000649.1:0-2205 GCA_966211115.1 uncultured Gemmatimonadaceae bacterium
TTCGCGGAGTGGGGTCTGGGGTTCGACCCTTACTTTATCACATACCCCACTCCGCGAACGGTCGTGATCAGTTTTCGACTGCGCCCGGCATCCACCTTCTTGCGGAGGTGATTGATCACCACATCGACAATGTTCGTGCCCGGGTCGAAGTGATACCCCCACGCGTACTCCGTGATGAGCGTCCGGCTCATGACCCGGCCCGCGTGCCGCATGAGGTATTCGAGCACCGCGAACTCCTTCGGTGTCAACTCGATGAGCGTGCCGTCGCGGTGCACCTCGCGCGTGTCACGGTTCACCTCGAGATCCTCCACCTTCAGCACCGGTGACGCCATCGCCTTGGGCCGGCGCGAAAGCGCCTCGACGCGCGCCAGCAGCTCCTCGAACGCAAACGGCTTGGTGACGTAGTCGTCGGCGCCGGCGCGGAACGTGCGCACCTTGGCGTCGACCGCGTCCTGCGCCGTCAGCACCAGCACCGGCGTCTCGAACCCGCGCGACCGCAGCGACTGCAGCACGTCGAGCCCCGACTTGCCCGGCAGGCGCATGTCGAGGATGACGACGTCGAACGACTCCGACGCCGCGATCCGCTCCCCTTCCTCGCCGTTAGGCACGAGCGAGACGCGGTATCGTTGTTCCTCCAGCCCGCGGCGGATGAAGCCGCCGACGGTCGGGTCGTCCTCGATGACCAGTACGTTCATGAGGCGTGGGGCATGGGGCCTGGGGCACCAGGAGCCCGCGCCCTGTCGTCAGGCAGGAGCACGCGAAACGTGCTGCCGGCGCCAACCGCACTGTCCACTTCGATCCGGCCCCCGTGGCCGGCAATGATGGAATAGCACACGGACAGGCCGAGCCCCGTTCCGCGTCCGGGTGGCTTGGTCGTGTAGAACGGCTCGAAAATCCTGGGCAAGTCGGCCCTCGGGATGCCAACCCCTTCGTCGATGACCTCGGCGATCGCCGCTTCCGCGTCCGTCGCGCCACGGCGCGTCCGGATCGTGATCGACCCCTCCTCGTTCATGGCGTCGGCCGCATTGATCATGAGCGCCATGATCACCTGGATGAGCTGCTCGGCGCTCGCCGGCACCGGTTGAAGGTCCGGGTCGAAAATCGTCTGCAGCCGCAGGTTCCGGAACCGGGCGTGATGCTTCACCAGGAAGATCGCCTGCTCGACCACCGCGTTCAGGTCGGTCGGCAGCTTGTCCATCGACCTGGGACGCGAGAACGTGAGCAGGCTGTCGATAATCTTCTTGCAGCGCTGCACCTCGTGGTCGATGATGCGCGTGAAGTCATCCGTTTCCGGCGGCACCTTCACACCCGATGATCGCAGGTCGCCGAGACGCAACGACAGGCTCTCGGCGCACGCCGCCACCGTCGCCAGCGGGTTGTTGATCTCGTGCATGACACCGGCCGCCAGCTGCCCGATCGCCGCCAACTTTTCCGACTGCGCCCACCGTTCCTGCGCCGTCGTCCATTCGGTGATGTCCTCGCCAATCGAAATGACGTGCGTGATGGGGCCGTCGTCGATCCGCATCGGGATCTTGCTGATCCGGAACGTGCGACGCTGGCCCGACGCGGACGACTCGATGTTGAACTGCTGGATGCGGCCGGTCGTGAACACCTCGTCAAACTCGGCGCGGAGCGCGTTCGCGGATTGGCGATGCAGCACATCGAAGATCAACTTGCCCATTGCATGTTCACGCGAGACGCCCTGGCTGCCGATCTCGCGATTGCTGTTCCATGCCTGCACGCGATAATCCCGGTCGATGACATACAGGCCGAGCGGGAGGGCGTCGATGATGCGCGCCGTCAGCCGGCGTTCGTCTTCGATCTGACGCGCCGAACGCGCGACTTCGCCCGTCAAACGGTGCGTATCTTCGGCGTGCGCGAGCCACGGGGCGAGCAGGTTCGCCACGATCGTCAGCACGTCACTGGCGTCGGAGCTCAGCCCGCTCGCGCCGCCCACGGCCAGGATGCCGACACGCTGTCCGCCGGCGACGAGCCGCCGCGCGACGAGTCCGGGCCGCGGTTCTGGTTCGTCGATCGCACCCTGCACGTCGTCGACGGTCAGGAGCGGCGCGCCGGCGATAGCCGAACGGCGCAGCGTGCCGCTCGCGTACAGCCAGAGACTTACTTCGGTGGCGTTGAGCGCACGGTGCAGGCGGGTAATGACGCCGCCGACCGTCGCCACGATTTCGCCACCCTCAGCCAGCC
>CBIHMX010000650.1:0-2200 GCA_966211115.1 uncultured Gemmatimonadaceae bacterium
GTCTCGAGCCGCGTGCCGGCCATCCCCGCCGGCTCTCGAATGCCTTCCTGCCCGTCGACCGTATACTCCTGCGGAATCGCGTGCAGCAGCTCGCGATCCTGCGGAATGTCGCGCGTGCGGGCGACCGCGTTCACGCGATCGATGTCCGATCGCGAGATCTCCTCGCCGCTCACGATGACGATGCCTTTCGAGATCATCGCCTCCATGTGCTCGCCGGCGATCCCGGTGTAGAGGTGCTCGACGCGCGCTCCCGACATGCGCTCGGCATCGGTCAGCGCCTTCTTGATCGAACGCGTCGCCTCCTCGATGTCGGCGACGACGCCGCGCCGCAAACCGGTCGTTCGCGCCTGCCCTACCCCAAGCACCTTGATCCCGGGATGCCGGGGCAGCTCGCCCACGACTTCGGCGATGATCGCCGTCGTCTTCGAGGAACCGATGTCGAGTCCTGCTACGAGTCGTTCAGGGGTCATTGGAATCGCGCGATTACCTGGTCACGGAAACGGAAATCGAGCTCGCGCACGCGACGCTGGCGGCGCGCGAGTTCGGCCTCGACAGAAGATACCTGCGCCAATCGTTCCACGCCGATGTCCGGCCGGAGCCGGAGTGAAACCGTCACGAGATCGAGCACCAGCTCCTGCTTCCCTTCCCGCCGCACCTCGTTCACGCGTGCGAACAGGTTGCCCTGTACGGCTTGCAATTGGCCCAACAGACGGAAGATCGCGGTGTCGGCACGCGACACGATTGGGGCGTCGACCGGCGTTCGACTGGGATCGAGCGGCAGCGCACGACCGGTGGCGTCATACGCCTGGAGTCCGTTCTTGCCCGGCACCAACGCGACGGGTTGATGCTCCTCGACCGTCACCACCAACGTCGACGGGAAACGCCGCGAGATGCGCACGTCACTGAGCTGGGGGTGCGTCGCCACGCTGTCGCGCAGTGGATCCAGGTCGTTCCAGATGGAAAACGTGGTATCGATGCCGAGCCGGCGACGCACGTCATGCACCGGCGTGAAGCGGGCGTTCCGCACTTCGACGCGCCGCACGCGGAAGAAATCCATGCGCGTCAACAACGGTCGCGCCCACAACGGACTGAAAAGCAGCAGCACGATGCCGACGGCGGCAAAACGTCGCCCCCAACGAGGGCGGCGTTCGGGAACGGGTGCGTCCTGGTCGACGATCATGACGCGTCACCCAGGCGTTGCAACAGTTCGGTGCCGGTGCGCGTGATGTCCCCCGCCCCGAGCGTGAGCACCACATCGCCGGCCTGGGCGACATCCGCAATGGCCTTCGCGAGTGCGTCCCGGGCCCCCTGCCAGCGCGGCGCGTTGCCATGGCGCGTGAGGGCGTCAGCGACCAGCGCCGACGTGATGCCTGGCAGCGGTTGCTCGCGTGCCGGGTAGATGTCGGTCAGGAACACGACATCCGCCGGCGCTAGTGCGCGGCCAAACTGATCGGCGAAGTCGCGCGTTCGCGTGAAGAGGTGCGGCTGGAATGCGGCAATCAGGCGTCGGCCCGGAAAGGCCGCCCGCGCCGCCTCGAGGGTCGCCGTGATTTCCGTCGGATGGTGCGCATAGTCGTCCACCACCTGCACCCCCCGCACGGTGCCGAGTCGCTGGAAACGCCGCTCCACGCCCTCGAACGCCTCGAGTCCGCCCCGCAATTCTTCCAGCGAACAATCGAGCGCCAGGCCACTCGCTAGTGCCGCCAGCGCGTTCTTCACGTTATGCACCCCGGGAACGCGCAACGCCAGTTCACCGATGTCCTCACCGTCCTGCCTGACGAGGAACCGGAGACGTCCCTCGACCGACAGAAGCTCGTGCGCGGACAGGCGGGCCGACGGATCGGCAATGCCATACGTCACCCGGTCCGCGGTGGCGGGCACGGAGAGCTGCGACGCACCGGCGTCATCGGCGCAGGTGATCACGGTGCTCGCCGGCGACAGGAACTGCTCGAACGCGTGCTGAATGTCGGTGAGGTCATGGTAAATGTCGAGATGGTCGGCCTCGACATTCGTGATGACCGCCACGGTCGGCGTCAATGCCAGGAACGAGCGGTCGTATTCGTCCGCCTCGACGACGAACAGGTTGTCCTTCCCGCGACGCAGGTTTCCCTGCCACGCCGCCACGCGGCCGCCCGCCAGCCCGGTCGGTGACCGTCCCGCCGCCCAGAGCGACTCCGTCGTCATCACCGTCGTCGTTGTT
>CBIHMX010000651.1:0-2184 GCA_966211115.1 uncultured Gemmatimonadaceae bacterium
CCGCCGGGCGTGAAGAGATGGGTGGCGACCGGCATCGGCGAGACGATCGGCGCCGAGTCGGGCGCCATCTCTTTCAACTGACTGGCCAGCCACGAAGAAACCGTCGTGACGGCGCTGGAATTAGCCAGCACCCGGCGGAGCACGGATCGCGCGACTCCGTTCTGCATCGCCAGCCGAACGTCGGTCCCGTGCATCGTGGTGATGAGGGGAACATTGGCCAGTCCGGAAACCCACGATCCCACGAGACCACCGGGAAACCACCAGTGGGCGTGCACGATGGCCGGATCAGTGGACCGACGGACGCGTGCGCCGCTGACGAACCCCGAGCCAAGAAAGCCCAGGAGGGCCAGCTTGGCGCTCAGCGAGCGCTTGACCTCCTCAGCCATTTGTCCGGAGTAGGCCAGGCGCTGGTACTGCCGCGGTGCATAACGAAACCGGTGAACGGGGATGCCATCGAGGATTTCGTGCGACGGCAGGTGATCGCCGGCGGGGGCAACCACGGTGACCTCGACGTCCTGCGCCTTCAGCGCCGTGGCGAGGTGCAGCAGGAACGCCCCCGGTGCGTCTCCGGACGTTCGGGGATACGAATGCGTGAGGAACAGGACGCGCATTGTCCCGCGCTGCCTAACGGTCGCGGTTGCCCAGCTCGTTGACCTGGCGCCGGAGTTCGCGCAGTTGCGCCCGATTCCCCGCGATGAGCTCCCCGATCAGGCCGGCCACGAAGAGGATGGTGCCAAGGATCAGGCCGGTCTGGATGGCCACCCAGGCGGCCCGCACGCCCTGCCCGGTCGTGAACAGGACGGCGCCGGCGAGGACCATCAACGCGACCAGCGACGCCCCCAGCATGCCGAAAAACAGCAGCGGCTTGGGGGCGAACTTGAGCTCGAACCAGACCGACAGCATGTCGAGGATGCCGACCGGAATTCGCGAGACGCCGAACTTCGACTTGCCGGCGTGCCGCGGATACAGCGGGACCGGAATCTCCTGCACCGTGAATCCCTGCGCCGCCGCGAGTACGATGAGGTAGCGATGCCAGTCCGGCCGCACCGGGATATGCTCCATCACCTCGCGCCGGTACGCCTTGACGCTGTTCAGGTCCTTCACGCGGATCCCGAACAGCGCGCGACTGAGCCCGTTGTACACGCGCGAGACGAACGCCTTCTCGTAGGTCCCCTGCTTGAACCCGGTCACCATGTCGGCTTCGCCGGCGAGGATCGGTTCGACGAGCCGGGGAATGTCCTCGGGAAGGAACTGGAGGTCAGCCGGATAGAACACCAGCACCGAGCCCCGTGCATAATGGAATCCCGTGCGCAGGGCATCGGCGATCCCGCGCCGCGTGCGGTGCCTGACGATTCGGAGGAAGGGATACCGGGACCGCAGCGACTCGATCGTCGACCAACTGTTGTCGGCCGAGCCATCATCGATGACGATGATCTCGAACCGGTTCCGCAGCGCACCTAACGACTGAGCCGCCAGCTCCATGAACCGCGGCAGGTTCTCGGCCTCGTCCTTGGCCGGCACGAGGACGGAGACGTCAATGCCGTCGCGTGCTCTGTGCGTATCCACCCTTTCTACATCGACGGGGGTGCTGCGCGCTGGTTCGCGGGAATCGGGAATCGGGAATCGGGAATCGGCGGTCCGGGAATCGGCGGCCCGGAAATCGGGAATCGGGAATCGGGAATCGGGCGGCTGCTCTGCAGCGCTGCCCTCGGCCCTCTGCTCCCTGCCCTCGGGCTCCTTCATACCCTCTTGCGCATCCGGGCCGACAGCACGCCTAACTGGTCGCGATACTTGGCCACCGTTCGCCGGGCAATGTTCACGCCCTGATCCAGCAGGATGGCCACGATCGCCTGGTCGGTCAACGGGTTCTTGGGGTCCTCGTTCTCGACCAGCTTCGCGATCTGGTCCTTGATGCCCCGGGCCGAAACGTCCTCGCCGCCGGTCGTGCTCAGGCCTGACGAGAAGAAGAACTTGAGCGGCAGCACACCACGCGGCGTCTGGACGAACTTCTCGTTCGTCACGCGGCTCACGGTGCTCTCGTGCATGCCGATATGCTCGGCCACCTCACGCAGCGTCAACGGCTTGAGGTGCTGTATGCCCTTCTCGAAGAAATCACGCTGCCGGTCCACGATGTAGTTCGTCACCTTCAGCATGGTCTGCCGGCGCTGTTCGATCGCCTGGATC
>CBIHMX010000652.1:0-2183 GCA_966211115.1 uncultured Gemmatimonadaceae bacterium
ACCGAGGGATCGATGGAAGGAACGAAAACCGATGCCGCTTCAGCGAGCCCGAAATACAGCACCCAGCCCACCACCGCCGTGTAATACGCCGTGGCGGCGCTGACGACGAAAAAGAAAAACCAGCCGACGTAGCGGCCAAGGGGCAAGCCACCGGCAGCAAACGCACCGACCGGTCCGCGTTTCGTGTGGCGACCCAAAGCCCATTCGGCCATGAGCGCCGGCACACCGATGACAAGAGCTACGACCACGTACAGCAGTACGAATGCAGCGCCGCCGAACTCTCCCACCATGTACGGAAAGCGCCAGACGTTTCCCAGGCCAACTGCGACGCCGATCATGGTCATCAGCGTGCCGAAGCGGGAGGTGAACGTCTCGCGCACCGGTGTGGTCATGCGCGGGTGAGCTCCGCGAGGAGAGCAAGTGCCGTGTCGATGTCGTCGAGCGTGTTGTAGAAGTGCGGCGCAAGGCGGATCACCGGTCCACGTGCGGAAGGCAACACACCGCGCGCGCGCATGTCGCGTTCGACGGCCGATGAGTCGTTGACCAGGAAAGCCGTATTGGCCGTCTTGCGCGCGATGTCGGGCGAGCCATGTGGTGTCAGGCCGCGTTGCACACCACCCTCGCGCAGTCGTTGCGACAGCACTTCGTGCCACGACCGGATGTTGTCGACGCCAATGCTGCCGATCATCTCCATTCCGGCACGGGCGATGTACGCATTCATCACCGGCGGAGTGCCGCTGTCGAAGCGGCTGCCGCCGCTCGACCAATCGAGACGCTTGACCTCGAACGCGAACGGATTCGCCCGGCCGAACCAGCCGGTCGTCGTTGGTTGCAATGTTTCGGCGAGTCCCGGCCTGACATAGAGAAACGCGATCCCTGGAACCCCCATCAGATACTTGAGGTTGCCTGACGCGAGAAAGTCGACGCCACTTCGGTTGATGTCGACGGGAATCGCGCCCAGCGCCTGGTACGCATCGGAGAAGACCAGCGCGCCCGCATCGTGCGCTCTGGCGACGATCTGGTCGAGGTCCTGGGTGGAGCCGTTCACATAGTAGGCGTGGCAAGCCGCGACGAGCGCCGTGTCGGTGTCGATGACGGCATCGTACGCGGACGGCTCGATCGTTCCGTTTCGCATGGGGACCCACGACACGTTTGCTCCGCGCGCTTCTTGCGCCAGCCAGACATGCCCGGTGGTTGGGAACTCCATCTCGCTCACGACGACGCGACGCTTTCGTCCGGAGAAGTCGAGCGCGCTCGCGACGGCGCTGGTCGCCTCGGATACCGAGCTGAAAACGGCGATGTCAAACGGTGACGCTCCAATGAGGGCGGCGAACGCGCCCTTGGCGAGTCGTACTTCCTCCATCCACGCGTCCCAATCCATCCCGGTGCGATTCCATGACTCCAGGTACCGCTCGGCCGCTGTGCGCGTCAGGTCCGTTTGAGGGCCCTGGGAGCAGGCGTTCATGGGGATGTGCGTTGCCAGCAGCGGTATGCGGCGCCGCCACGCGTCGATGTCATAGCCGGGTTCGGGCACGTGGATACGTTACCCGTGCGGCAGCATCAGGCTAGGTCCGGGCCACGATCCGTCGCATTTCGACGGCCCTTGCGGATCGAGCGGGTAAAACTCTGAACGCGGATTTCGCCAAAACAGGCGGATCGGGACGTCTGTGATTCGAGCGACCGGTGACGGACACCGGGTTTGGCACCCACATGGGAAGCTGCCTAACGTCCGACGTTGTGCAAACAAGAACACGTGAGCTTCAACGCGCCGAGCGCCCGGGATTCGTCCAGACTCTATCCGTCAGTTTTAGCGCAATCCGCGTATGGCTTTTAGTTGTCATGGCGCGTGACACCGAGTCATGAACCCACGGATCAGCCTGAAACGTGAAACGGGGGACCGAGCTTTCGCCCGATCCCCCGCGTTCAGTTCTTCAACTCAAGTTACTCGTCAGGCCCGCCAAGACTGAACCCTGTCTCCGCGAACGACGGACTGAACACATTGGGTAATGGGTCCAGCGATCCCGGAAGCGGTTCCTCCACCACCGGCATCTCCATCCCCTCGATCTCCACTTCCTGGTACCGATACTGAGCCGTACCAGCCGGGATGAGGTGGCCGATGATGATGTTCTCTTTCAGGCCTAACAAGCGTCGAGATGAACGATTGGGTCGTGAGCGACGCCTTG
>CBIHMX010000653.1:0-2177 GCA_966211115.1 uncultured Gemmatimonadaceae bacterium
GTCCGCCAGTTCGACACGATGGACCGAGGCCCGTCGGCCCAGCGAGGCCACATCCGCGGCCACGGATTCGGCGTCCGCCTGGCGAGTGCGGAACGTGATGGCGACGTCGGCGCCAAGCTGGCCGAGCAGGCGGGCCGTGGCCGCGCCGATCCCGCGCGATCCGCCTGTGACCAGCGCGCGGCGGCCGGCCAGGGCGAACGGAAGGTCAGGCGTCGCGTTCGACGAGTTCACAAATGACATGCTGGATGGCAAGATGGATTTCCTGGGCCCGGTCGGTGCGGTCCGTCGGCACGATGATCGTTTGATCGGCGAGCAGGCGCAGCTCACCACCGTCGCCGGCGCTGAGCGCCAGCACCTTCGCCCCTTTCTCTTTCGCGGCCTTCGCCGCCTCGAGCACGTTCGGTGAGTTGCCGCTGGTCGAATGGATGACCAGCAGGTCCTTGGCGGCGACGAGGGCCTCCACCTGGCGGGCGAACACATGATCGAAGCCCAGGTCGTTGCCGGCCGCCGTGAGGAGCGAGGTATCCGTCGTCAGCGCGATCGCCGGCAGTGCCCGCCGGTTGCGCATGTAGCGCACCACATATTCGGTCGCGATGTGCTGCGCGTCGGCGGCGCTCCCGCCGTTGCCGCAGAAGAACAGCGTCCCCCCGCCGGCCAGCACGGAACGAAATAGGCTCGCCGCAGCCGCGATCTCGTCAGGCAGCGTCGCGGCGGTGGCCCGGGCAAGATGCGCCAGTTCATGAAGCCTCGTGACCACGAGGTCCCGCGAAGCAACGATGGTCTGGTCTTCCATCAGGATGGCCCACTGGCTGGTTGCCGGCGCAGGGAACCGAAAATCATCTGGCGCAACCGGTCGAACATGCTTCTCTCGAACGTCACCGGGGGGACCGGCACCAACTCCTCACCGGCAAGGAGGTGCGCCGGATTCTCGGCGGTCATGAGTTCGCCCTGGCCCAGCGTGGCGAATTCGGACAGCCAGAGCAGGGCCGTCGCCTGGCTGCGCCGGTCACCGTGATTGTCGCTGGCGATGATGTCGACCAGGCCGCCGCTCAGCATCGCCCGGGCGAATTCCGCCTGATGTCCGCTGCCTAACAACGCCATGGCATCGCACTGGATGACGGCGCCGAACTCCTTCCAGTCGGCGATGATCTCGGGCGTACAACCCTGGTACCGTTCCGGGTGCGCCACGACCGGGATGCAACCCTGCGACCGCACGCGCAACAAGAGTTCCGTCGCGTTATCCGGAAGCCCGCGGCGCGTGAACTCGACCAGGCGCGCCCGCGACCCGGCCAGCCCGAGGCGCGGCTCGCTCAGGTCGAAGCTGCTGCTGTCGAGCATGATCTCGAACCCCGGGTACAGCACCAGGTCGCCCGGGACCCGGCTTCGGAGGTCGGCGAGCAAGAGCGCATGGTCGTCGCAAGGCGCCTCCCCGGCGGCGGACGCGTTGAGGTGCGGCGTGCAGACGATGCCCTTCACTCCCTCGGCGCGCAGCCTGGCGATCACCATGGCCGAGTGTTCAGCGTTAGGCGAACCGTCGTCGACGCCGGGGAGCAGGTGGGTATGGACGTCGATCACGACGTCACCGCCGAAAGCCGGGCCATGGCGCGCGCCGACAGATCCGGGATCGAGTCCGGCGACTGCGACGCAAGTTCGAACGCATACGTCACCAGCGCGTCAGCGGCGAGGAGGTCGAGTGCCGTCGCCCGGTCGTCCGGGGCGCACGACGCGAGCCGAACCAGCGCCAACTCGGCCGCGGCGACCAGTGACGATGCCGGGTCCCCCGCGCCCAGGGGGACGGAGGCCGCCAGCGCCTCGATGCGCTCACGCAGGATGAGCGGAGGGGACGGCTCGCGATCCGCCAGCCAGTCCCGCGTGCTCACGACACCCGCGCCAGGTGCGCGCGAAGGACGCGTTCGAGCGACCCCAGGGCATCGGTCAACCGGGCGCCGTCGGGAATCCCGGCCTGCGCCATGTGTGCCTTGCCCCCGCCCCGGCCGCCGGCCAGCGCCGCCAGTTCGCGAACGACTTCATCGGCCCGGACGCCGCGTCCCCGGGCATCGTCGGTCACGACGACCAGGAGGGCGGCTTTCTGGTCGTCGAACGTGGCGCCTAACGCGGCGACCAGCGGGCCCCGGTGCTCGCGCACCGCGTCGCCCAGCGCCTGGAGCGACTTCACG
>CBIHMX010000654.1:0-2176 GCA_966211115.1 uncultured Gemmatimonadaceae bacterium
ACACTGCAGGATTGCGACGCCCCGTATCGCGGAGACCAGGAACCCGTGAAGACAATGCCGCTGCCTGAAGTACACTGGCCTGCATTCGGTCGATCATGACCGGCATCGAACGCGCGCTCGACGGGCGTTACCGGATCGAACGCGAGCTGGGCCGCGGCGGCATGGGTGCCGTTTATCTCGCGCGCGACGTCAAGCTCGACCGTCTCGTCGCGCTGAAGGTCCTGCCGGAGGAATACGCGACGAACGCGTCACTGCGCGAGCGATTCCTGCGCGAGACACGCACCGCGGCCTCATTCTCGCACCCGAACATCGTTCCGGTGCACGCGGTCGAGGAACACGAGGGCGTGCTCGCGTTCGCGATGGGATTCGTCGAAGGTGAAAGCCTTGCCGAGCGGGTGAAGCGGCAGGGAGCGCTCGATGCCCGCACGGTGGCGAAGGTGCTGACCGACGTGGCCTACGCACTCGCGTACGCGCATGGTCGTGGCGTGGTCCATCGCGACATCAAGCCGGACAACATCATGATCGAGCGCGCGACCGGAAGGGCGCTGCTCATGGACTTCGGCATCTCGCGCACGATCACGGCCTCGGTCGAGGCGGCGGGCCTGACGCGCGTGGGTGAAGTCGTCGGCACGCCCGAATTCATGAGTCCCGAGCAGGCGACGGGCGACCACGTCGACGGTCGCAGCGACCTGTACTCGCTGGGACTCGTTGCCCTTTTCGCGCTGATGGCGCGGCCAGTGATCACCGGAGACTCGACGCAGCAGATCATCGTCAGGCAGTTGACCGAAGCGCTCCCGCCCACGCGTACGCTGCGGCCCGACACGCCGCCGGCCCTGGCCGAGGCGATCGATCGTTGTGTCATGAAGGATCCTGCCGCCCGCTTCGAGAGCGCCGAGTCGCTGGTGGAGGCGCTGGATCGCGCGCAGCTCTCGGCGCCCGAGATACCGCTGGCGATCAGGCTGTTCGCGCAGGAAGCAGGCACGTTAGGCCTGGTGCTGGCGTTTTTCGTCATCATCACCTGGCTGATGGTCGCCAATACCACGGGCAATGATTTCGACGCCATGCTGCCGGCGGTCGTGCTGTTCGGTGTCGCCGTCACGCGGGTGATGCAGACGAACGCCGAAGCGAGGCGGCTGGCGATGGCCGGATTTTCGGTGCCCGACGTGCTGAAGGGCATGGCGGCGGTGGTGGACGAGCGTGAGGTGCTGCGCGCACAGTTGCGGCCGAACGTCGAGATCCAGCGCCGGCGAAGGCGCACCGTACTGTGGGCGATCGCGATGCTGGGGGCGAGCGTCGTCCTGTTCTATTTCGCGCTGGAAAGCCGCATCCAGCTCGGCCCCAATCGCTACCGGGTCGGCATTGGCGGGATGACGATGGTGATCACGTCACTGATCCTGTTTGGCGTGAGCATGGTGCTGCTCATCCGCAGCCCATTCCGGATGCCGGTAAGCGAACGAGCGTTCCGTCGCGTGTGGTTAGGCGGATTCGGGCGATGGTTCCTGCGCCGCGCGGCGCGGGGAGTTTCGCTGTCGGCCTCGGCGTCTACCGGTTCGACGGGCGCGGCCGTGACGGTGTCCGGCGTCGCCATGCCGGCCAGCGGCAACGGTACGACACTGGCGGACCTCGACCAGCGCGTACGGGCACTCGAAGCCTGGCGTCGCACGCACTCGGGATCAGCCTGACGAGTCAGGGCGACCGGGACTGAACAGGGATTTGGCCACTGAAACACCTTAACGCGGATTGCGCGAGAACAGGCGGATGGCGTCGGTCAGGATTCTACCGGTGTACCGCGGGGGGCTGGCGCGGCCTTGTATGTTTCAGGACCGCTCGCCCCCTTTGCGATGACCGCCAAACTCTCCGACATTGAAATCCAGCGCCAGCTGGGCACACTACCCGGCTGGACCCGCCGTGGAAGCGCGATCTTCCGAACGTTCGAATTCACGTCGTTCCCGGAAGGGATCGCGTTCGTGAGTCGGATCGCGGAGGTGGCCGAGCAGATGGATCACCACCCGGACATTGATATCCGGTACACGAAGATCACGTGTTCGCTATCGACGCATTCCGCGGGCGGCATCACGGCGAAGGATTTCAAGCTGGCAGAGGCCATTGATGCGGCGGGGAAATAGGGAATCGGGAATCGGGAATCGGGAATCGGGAATCGGGAATCGGGAATCGG
>CBIHMX010000655.1:0-2176 GCA_966211115.1 uncultured Gemmatimonadaceae bacterium
GGCCGGCTGATCGCGGGCACACTGGCCGGCCGTCCGGTCCTTGCGCTGGCGGGACGGTTCCATGTCTACGAGGGTCACTCGCCGGCAGAAACGGCGTTCCCGGTTCGCGTCCTGCATGCGTTAGGCGCGCCGGTGCTCCTGCTGTCCAACGCCGCCGGCGGCATCCGCCGGACGATGACCCCGGGTGACCTCATGGTCATCAGGGACCACATCAACCTGACATTCGGCAACCCGCTCATCGGGCCGGTGGTGCCTGGCGACGAGCGCTTTCCCGACATGTCGGACCCCTGGGATCCTGCGCTCCGGACGTTGCTGGTGGATTGCGCGAACGCGGTCGGCGTACCGGTCACCGAGGGGGTGTACATCGGCGTGAGCGGACCAACCTACGAAACCCCCGCCGAGGTCCGCATGCTCGAGCGGCTCGGCGCCGACGCGACGGGGATGTCGACCGTGCACGAGGTCATCGTCGCGCGCGCGATCGGCATGCGCGTCGCCGGCATGAGCTGCATAACGAACCTGGCATCGGGCCTGACCGACCGGCCGATCACGCACCAGGACGTGATCGAGGTAACGAGGAAAGCCGGTACCCAATTCGAGAAGGTCGCCATTGAATTCATCCGTCGTCTTCCTCAGTCCTGATCAGGTTTCACTCACGTCTCACGTCTCACGTCTCACGTCTCACGTCTCACGTCCTCACGTCTTCACGTTTCACGTTTCTCACGTCTCCCGTCCATCGTCTGCATGCGCCTCCTGACCCTCGCCAGGGATCTCAAGCGCCGGAAAGCCCGCGAACGCGAAGGCCTGTTCGTGGTCGAAGGCATCCGCGCCGCGGAGGAACTCCTGCGTTCGTCGCTGTCGATCACCGGCCTGCTCGTCGCGCCCAAGCTGGTCGACTCCCCGCGTGGCGAAGCGCTGGTGAACACGGCACGGGCCCGGGAACTGGAGATTGCGGAGCTCGACGAAAAGGAATTCCGCACCGTCGCCGAAACGGAATCGCCGCAGGGAATTGTCGCGCTGGCTGCCGTCCCGCATACAGCCTGGCAGGGGTCGGCGGCGCCGACCCGATGCGTCTGCTCCTGCTGGACGCCGTGCAGGATCCGGGGAATGTCGGGACCATCATCCGGACAGCTGCTGCGTTAGGTGCCACGGCCACCGTGGCGCTCCCCGGGACCGTTGACGTGTGGAACGCGAAAGTCGTCCGTAGTGCAATGGGCGCACACTTCCATCATCCGGCATTCCACGCCTCGTGGGAGGACGTCCGGAACTTTCTTTCCGGGGCATCCATTCCGCTCTGGGCCGCCGATGCCGGGGGGGAGGCGCTGCCGTCGAAATCGCCGGCTCGACTGGCGCTGGCCGTGGGCAATGAGGGCGCGGGCCTGTCGGCGCCGGTCCGCGAGACCGCCGCGAAGGTTGTTTCGCTTCCGATTGCATCAACCGTGGAGTCGCTCAACGTGGCGGTCGCCACCGGAATCCTGCTGCACGAGCTGACATCGTGATCGCGACCGACTGGCCGCTGCTGCTCATCTTCTTCCTGACGGGAGCGGCGATAGGCTCTTTCCTGAATGTCTGCATTGCGCGCTGGCCGGTCGACGAGTCGGTCATCAGCCCGCCGTCGAAATGCCCGTATTGCGGCACCCCCATCAAATGGTATGACAACGTTCCGATCCTGGGCTGGGTCAGGCTGGGCGGAAAATGCCGGAACTGCCGGGCCCCGATCTCCGTAGTGTATCCCGCGGTCGAGCTGGTTGTCGCGTTAGGGTGGCTGCTGTGCGCCCTGGCGTGGGGACCATCCCTCACCGCGATCCGGGTGGCGGTGTTCGGGACGATCATGCTTGGCATCGCCGTCACGGACGCGAAGCACTACCTGATTCCCGATGGCTTTACCGTTTTCGGGTTCGTGTTTGTCCTGGCGACCGCGGTGTACGGTGGCCTGAGCAGCGACGTCACGCCATTTGCACAGCCGATGGATGCGTTCATCGGGGCCTGCGTCGCCGTGGGAGCCATTCGCATCATCGGGTGGCTTGGTGAAGTGATACTGAAGAAGGAAGCGATGGGCTTTGGAGATGAAACGCTGATGGCGGTGGTTGGTGCGGCGCTGGGTCCGTGGCGCTCGTTGCTGGTGATCTTCCTCGGCGCCGCGATTGGCGCTGTCACTTTCCTGCTTGTGGTGTATCCC
>CBIHMX010000656.1:0-2175 GCA_966211115.1 uncultured Gemmatimonadaceae bacterium
GAACAAGGGGCTCGAGGTCATCGAGGCGCGCTGGCTGTTCGATGTCGAGCGGGACCGCATCGACGTGGTCGTGCACCCGCAGTCGGTCGTCCACTCGATGGTGGAACTGACCGACGGCTCGATCATCGCCCAGCTCGGCGTCACCGACATGCGGCTGCCGATCCAGTACGCGTTCTCGTATCCCGATCGCTGGACGGCGCCGCTGCCTCCGCTCGATCTGGCCAGCGCCGGACGGCTGGAGTTCGAGTCGCCGAACACGGAGTGCTTTCCGTGCCTCGGACTCGCCTTTCGTGCGCTGGAAGGGGACGCGGGATTGCCGATCGTGCTCAACGCGGCCAACGAGGTGGCGGTCGCGCAGTTTCTCGCCGGCCAGCGGCCGTTCCCGTCGATTGCGGACCTCATCCGGGGCGCGATGGACGCCTATGAAGAGGGGGGTGCCCACCCGGTGCAGACGCTCGAAGATGTGCGCCGTATCGACAAGTGGGCCCGGGATTTCGCGAACGGGCAGACGCGTGCGGTAAAATTTGCAGACACCCTTCGCAGGTGAGCCATGGCGATCTTTTTGCACCGCAACCGCCAGCGCAGCTGATCGAGCGAATTCTGAAGCCCGGCAAAGTGTGGTCCCCGTGCAGCGGGGTCCGGTAATTACAGAAAGATCCGCGTGACAACGATTCTGTCTTTCGTATTCGTGCTCGGCGTGCTGATCTTCGTGCACGAACTCGGGCATTTCATCATGGCACGCCGGATCGGCGTCCGGGTGCTGACCTTTTCGCTGGGATTTGGTCCCAAGCTTCTGAACATCAAACGCGGCGATACCGAGTACTGCATCAGCGCGATCCCGCTCGGCGGTTACGTCAAGATGGCGGGAGAAAACCCGGAAGAGGAGCGCACGGGCGCCTCCGACGAGTTCCTGTCGAAATCCAAGTGGCAGCGGTTCCAGGTGCTGGTCATGGGGCCGGTCATGAACCTCGTGCTCGCCTGGGTGGTGATGGCGCTCGTGCTCTACCAGGGCGCCCCGGTTCCTGCGTTCGAAACCGAGCCGGTCGTGGTCGGCACATTCCAGGATGACTCGGTCGCGCGGGCGGCAGGGATGGAGGTCGGAGATCGCGTCGTTGCCGTCGATGGAGACCCGGTCGAGAACTGGAAAGACTTCTCGATGATGATCGCGCCGAAGGCGAATCGGCAGGTCACGCTGCAGATCGACCGGAACGGCCAAAGCATCGACAAGCAGGTCACGCCCGCCGCCCGAAGCAAGTTCGAGATCGGCGATCTCGGCATGTTGCCGCAGCTCAATCCCGAACTGCGGACGGTCAACCCGGGCGAGCCCGCCGCCGAGGCGGGTCTGCGGCTCGGGGACGTGATCCTGAGCGTCAACGGCGAGCGCAACATCAAGGACGAACGGGTCGCGGAGCTCGTGCGTGGCCACGCCGACAAGCCGCTGATGTTCGAGGTGCGCCGCGAGAACGGCCAGGTCGAGCAGATCGCCGTGACACCACGTGTGATTGGAGACTACGCCCGGATCGGCGTGGGGTTCTGGGCGTATGAAGTCGACGAACACGATCCGAACGTCCTCGAAGCGCTTCAGCTGAGTGCCGCGCAGAACTGGGAGTGGACGCGGCTGATCATGACGACCCTGAAGGGGCTCTTCACGCGCGACACGCCGATGAAGCAGCTGATGGGGCCGATCGGCATCGCCGAGATGTCGGGCAACGCCGCCGAAACAGGCTGGATCAGTCTCTTCACCCTGATGGCGATGATCAGCCTCAATCTCGGGCTGCTGAACCTGATGCCGATCCCGGTGCTCGATGGCGGCCACATCCTGATCCTCGCGCTCGAAGGTGTCTCGCGCCGGGACTTCTCCATGAAGGTGAAGGAGAAGATGTTGATGGTCGGGTTCGTCGTGCTGCTGACGCTGATGGTGACGGTCATCTACAACGACCTCACGCGCGTCGAGTGGCTGCAGAAGCTGAATCCCTTCGGCAACTAGCGTCGGACCGCTGGTCGAGTATTCGACCCCCGTCAGCGTCCTCCCCAGACAAACGGGGACACTCAACTTTTCGCTAAGTTGTTGACCAGCTTCTCATTTGCAACAGTTAGCGAAAAGTTGAGTGTCCCCGTTTCTTGTCCGCGTTAGAGGGCAGCAGGCGTACCTGCCGCGTGTCTTCCCTTCAAATC
>CBIHMX010000657.1:0-2172 GCA_966211115.1 uncultured Gemmatimonadaceae bacterium
GCGCGGGTATGAAAAAATCGTCGGCGACAAGCTCGACGTCGTTCCGGTGAGTTCACCGAACAACGTTTCCGGATAGAACAGAGGAGCCCAGACCAGTCGATGATACAACGCAGACAACCGAGCCGATGATAAGCCCGAGACTTTTCTGCAGAGGGGTTCTATGACGAGTTCGTGGAATGTGGCGCCGTGGTTGGCGATCGATACTTCCTCGAATGATCGAGCCGGAAAATCAGGATTTCGGGTCTTCTGAGATGCGTGAAGCGGACCCTTGTCGCTGACGAGCTCCGCCAACTCTGTCTGCATGGACGACCGGATGTCAGCCGGAAGGTCGCGCACTGAGGACACGGCGTTCGCGATCACCATGTCAGGATAAAAACGATCCCGGATTCGCATCAACGGCGTTTCCACTGTTCGCCACTCGGCGAAACGTCGCAACGTTTTCTCGACGACTCCAGCAAATCGACCAACATCATTCCGCCGGCTCGCGTCGTAGGTCGCCACGTCCGCCTCGGGTTCACTGTTAAACGACGTGAACTCGAGAAATGTCATGCCGGCGTCAAAGAGATGGCCGCCCGCGGTGAGGCCGGCAAAGTGGCCGCCGAGACGCGGACTCTGCGTGATCAGTACCACCGGTACACCACGATCGGCGAGCCCGATCGCAGACAACATGGCCGCGACGTTGCTGCCGACGACCGCCGTAGTGGCCTGGATGGTCATGTCCGGCGCAGATTCACGAAGATCTCGGCGCCCAGCCCGTCGAACTCGTCGTTCACGCTGAACAGCCCGTCGAGCACAGCCTCGTCGATGATCCTGGCGTCGAGCATCTGCTGCAGCTGGCCATTCGTGAAGGGCTTCAGAAAGTATGAACCGGACGAAAGAACGGAAAATCCTGTTGCCCGAGCCAGCGCGGCAAGTGTTGCGAGGTCAAACGTACTGGTCCGTTGCATGCGGTTGGCGGTAGCTGATCGTGTAAACAGGTCGGGAATCAGTCCCATCTTCAGCGCCAGCCGGTTATGCAGCGACCGGGCGTTAGGCACGTTGACGTGCACGACCGTGTTGCTGTCACAGAGGGAATGTACGGCTGACAGCAGCGCGCCCGCGTCGATCACTTCGTGGATCAGGCTCGAGAGAACCACGAAGTCGAACCGCTCGCCGCGCAGACCGGTCGCCGCGGCCTCGATCGTGAGCTCCAGCACCGAAAATGGCCGTGCGGCCTTGATACTCCGGGCACGCTCGGCGAACCGGTCACCAGGTTCGACGATCGTGAACCTGCGCCAGTCATCCACGTATTGCACGAGGGAATCCATGCCGCACCCGACTTCAAGTATGCTTTCGTGCGGGAATTCTGCGAGACACTGAAGCACTTGCCGGCGCCGATAACGCACCATGTGCGCCTCGAATCCGAGCGCCGCGTATTCCGACTGATACCGCTCCAGGTCCCTCACGCGAAGTGGCGTTGAAGTGAAACCTTCAGGCTCTCTGAGCAGCCAAGATTCTTCTTGTATCGCACCAGCCCGTGATTCGGCTTGCCGTCTACGCTTGCTGTGCCGAGATCGAGCAGCGATATGCCCGCCGCGACGCAGTAGTCGAACAATCCGCTCGCGAGCAACGTCACCGGACTCCACGCCTCAACACCCGCTACCTCACCCCAATGTGCCACGTACAGTGCCTTGTCGTTGATCCGGAGGCACAAGGCCGCCGCCACCGGTTCTGCCCCCCTGAGCACGGCGAAGCAGAGCACGCGATCGGGCAAGGCGTCACTCATCGCGACAAAGGTCTGCCAGCTCATCGAAAGGCGATAGCCGCGCTTGACTCGATTCTCGGCGACAACGCGGTAGGCAGTTTCATACTCCGACGGCGGCAGCAGCGCCGTTGTAAACCCATCGCGAATGCACTTCTGCAAGCGTTTGCGGTTACCGGAATCGATTCGATCGATGAACGCACCGGTGACGTCGATGCCAAAGCTGAGTTCAACGGACGCCATCGCAAATCCGCATCGGACGAAGACATCGATCCACGCTGACGTCTCATGCAGGTGATAGGAAAGGGGTGGCATGACGACGCATATCGTCGATGCGCCCTCGTTTCTGAGGAAGTCCGTTGTTGCGGAAGCATAGGCTTCCATTTCAACAGGAGACAGCGATCGTCCGGGTATGATTGCTGGTCCACCGA
>CBIHMX010000658.1:0-2171 GCA_966211115.1 uncultured Gemmatimonadaceae bacterium
CCAATGGACTCAGCGGCCGCTCCGCGCCCGCAGGTCATTCCAGCCGACACGACGAGCAGGACTCCGGCTGCGCGTACGGGGTGGAGCGTCCAGGTCGCGGCCGTGTTGTCCGAGGAACGAGCGCGTGAGATCGTGCGCAGTATTCGCGTGGACGGCGTAACGCCACGCGTGACCATCTCCGAAGTCGATGGTTCCCGTGTGTTTCGCGTCGTCATGGGACCCTTCCCGACTCGGGCCGAGGCGGACCGGGTAGGTCGCCAGTCGGGGCGTGACTACTGGGTGTTCGAGGGCGTGCCTTGATCCGGGATCTCGACCGCTCGGATAAACTGGCCCCCACCGGCGGTCCATTCGGCGACCGTGCCGCTGTAGCAGTCGTCGGAGACAGTCTCGGAGACGTTGCGCGCGAAGCGCTGAAGATCGCGCGAGTCGAGTCACTATCCCGGCCGGTGCTCCTGGTGGACCTGCTGGGCGACGGCAGCGCGCTGGACGAGATGTTCCGCGACGACGACCTGCATGGCGTCTCCGACGCGTCGCGCTACGGCGTTTCGCTGGCGCGCGTGGCCCGGCCAGTACCAAACGCGGACAGCCTGTTCGTGGTGCCGGGAGGCGTCGAGACGCCGCAGGCTGACGACGTACTGAGCGACCACATGTGGGCTTCGTGGTCGGACCAATGCCGCAAGGCTGGTGCGTTGCTCGTGGTCGCCGCCCCCGCCGACCTGCCGAAGGTAGGCCGGACGATCGATCAGCTCGACGGCATGGTGATGATCGGCGATGGCGTCGCGCCGCTGACGCAAGCTCCCGTGCTGGGCCGGGTGCCAGGGAGTCGCCGGGCACTTGCCGATGTCGCTGCGACGGGCACCATGCCACAGGACGTACCGGCTGTCTTGCCGCCATCGAAAGAAGAGGCGCTCGATGCGCTGCGCGAGAATCCGGACAACGTCAAGCGCGTCCGCTGGATCGCGATCGCGGCGTTTCTTGTTCTCGCCGGGATGGCAGGCGTCTGGTGGTTCACTGGCGTCCTCGATCCGCGCGGCAGAACGAATACGGTCGGCGCCGGCGAGACGATCGTCGTGCCCGGCGATGATCCCGGCGCGCAGGTCGATCCACGCGCCATTGCCGTGGGCTCCGTACCATGGTCGGTGGAAGTCGTGAGCCTGAACACGCGCGTCGGTGCCATGGCGCGCGTGCGACAGGCGCTGGATTCGTTTCCCGTACCGACCTTCTCCGCCACGCAGCCTGGCGGCGGCGCTGCCGTCTGGTATCGCTTTCTTGCCGGCGCGTTTCCCACCAGCGCCGAAGCCGACTGGTACCTCACCGCACTGCGAGAACGCGGCATACTCGGCCCAGCCGCCGGTCGCGTGGTCTGGGCGCCCCTGGCGTGGCAGATCGAAGAAGCCGTGCCGGAAGACCAGATCGACGTCCGGCTGTTCGGGTGGCGGCAACAGGGATTGCCGGCGTATGCCCTGATCGATGAAGCGGGCACGACACGGATTTATTTTGGAGCGTTCGAGAACGAAGCTGAAGCGAGACTGCTGTCGCCCGTTATCGACAGCCTCAACCTCAACGCGACCCTCGCCACGAGGATCGGGAGTGTTCGTTAGGTGCGTCTGACCAGGCTCGAGATGCAGGGCTTCAAGTCGTTTGCCGACCAGACGTCGATGCTGTTCGACGATGGCGTGACGGCGATCGTCGGACCGAACGGCTGCGGCAAGTCGAACGTGTCCGACGCCGTGCGATGGGTCCTCGGCGAGCAGCGGGCGAGGATTCTCCGCGGCGCCAAAATGGAGGAGGTCATCTTCCAGGGGTCGTCGGCGCGGCGGCCGGTGAACGTATCCGAGGTATCCCTGGTCTTCGCGAATGACGCCGGCGTCCTGCCTACGCCATTTCGCGAAGTGGTGGTCACCCGCCGGTTGTCCCGTTCAGGCGAAAGCGATTACCTGTTGAACGGCGCGCCGTGCCGGCTCCGCGACATCCACGACCTCATGCGCGGCACTGGACTCGGCGCCGACGCCGGGATCGTCATCGAGCAGCGCATGATCGAAGCCCTGCTCTCCGACCGGCCCGACGACCGGCGCGAGCTGTTCGAGGAAGCCGCGGGCATCGGTCTGTATCGCGACCGCCGCCGGAATACCGAGCGCCGTCTCGACGAAACGACGCAGGACCTGGCTCGC
>CBIHMX010000659.1:0-2169 GCA_966211115.1 uncultured Gemmatimonadaceae bacterium
TGATGAGGTGAACAGTTTAACGGTTCGCCCTCACCAACGGTTCAACTGCTTTACGGCGGCGAGCGCAGCAGACGGCCCAGGGCCTCATAGGCGGCCCCGATGCCTGACCAGTCGCCCCGACGCATGGCTTCTCGCATGGATTCGTAGAGTGCGTTCACGCGCCGGCGGAAATCCTCTGGCGTGAGTGGTGGCGCTACAGCGACCGGATGCGGCAGGCCGGCCGCATCGATAAAGGTCTGCGCGGTCACCGCGGCAGTGCCACGATGAATCGTGGCCGCCAGAACCTGCGGTGCACCGTCGGGTCGAACGATGTACTGCGACTGCAGCGCCACGAATCCTTCGAACGTCGGCAGGATCCTGATCGACCCGACCAGCGGACGTGTGACCCGTTCCCGTCCACGAAAGGAATCGGCGGACGCCTGCATCTCCGTGGCGAGCTTGTTCCAGCGCGGACCTCGATCGTTGGCGCGAATCCATCGCATGCGGAAATCGGCGCCACCCGGAGACACCAGGAGGCCGCGCAGCTCATCGGTCGGATCGAGCAGCGGGATGGCCAGCGTCACCTGGTTCGTCCCGCGATTCAGGAACGGCGCCGGGTCCATGACGGCGGAAACAGAATCGGTGACGCTGCCCGGCAAATGCGCGCGGACCTCGAACTCCCCGCGCAGTCCGGCCTGGGCGAGCACGCGAGCCACCATCAAGGTGCCGTCCCAGGCGGGCGGCAGGCGGCTCAGGAACTCGCTGTCGAAAACCGACGGATCGCTGAACAGTTCGGGAAAGCGCAGCATCCACGACTCGGCCATCGGGCCGGCCCGGGGAGACGCGATCGTCGTGACCCGCCCCGTGTGGCCGTTCACCACCGCCACGCCGGCCAGGTGCGCATAACGAGCGTCGGTGCCGGCCAACCGCTGGCTGCTGCTGAGCGGATACCAGTCGGAGGTGGCGTACAGGTGCACCGACCAGAAGACCGAATCCCGCCAGACGACCGGCGCCACCCGGCTGCCCTGTGCGAAGAACGGATAGAGATGCGTGATGCGGTCGCGGACGTCGCGCCGGAGCAGGATGCGGGGAGCCGGCGCGGACGGCACGGCATTCAGGAGCGCCGGGTTCTGCAGGTGCCAGGCATGGGCCACGCGCGAAACGAACGAATCGAGCGACCGTGCCACGATGCTGCTGCCGGTATCCGACAGCACGTAGTAGGTGGTGGCCGAGTCGTGCACCAGCACACCGCGCAACGTGGTCGCCAGGTCCGGGTCCTCCAGGGAGATGGGCGCCCCCCGGTCGTCGGTGACGTCCGCCGCGACCCTCGTCAGGCTCCACGCCGGCAACGACTCCGCCGACGCCGCGCCTAACGGCTGCTCGAGGGAGAACGCTACCAGCCGGCCGTCCTGTCCCTGCCATCCGAGGGCGCCATTGGGGCGGGCGCCCTGGCGCGGCCCGCCGACGACCTGCCGCATGATGTCGGCGTCCCAGACCGACGCGCCGCGGATCGCATCCGCGAATGCCGGCGCGGCGTCCGCGAGCACAGTCCGATCGACGCCGTCGACCGCGTACGCACGCCGGGAATAGGCGTTGCGGATCTCGCGATACGAATGATCCTGCGCTTCCTGGTCTTCAGCCATCACGAAACGGCCACCGACGGCCGGGACGAGCTGGCTCACGCCGATCGCGGCCAGCAGCATCACCGTGATCGCGATGAACGCGGCGCGCACCTGGCCGATCCAGCCCGTCCACACGACCAGCATGCCTGACGCGACGGCCAGCATTGCCAGCGACAAGTTCGCGGGAATGCCGATCCGGTGATCGACTGCCGACAGGGCGCCGAGGGGGCCGGTGCCGTTCCGCAGGAGGTCGAACGCGTCGAGTCGGTAGCTCCACGCCAGCAGGAACAGCAGTACCCCGGCAAGGACGGAGATGTGGCGCCGGACGTGCCCACTCACCTGCAGTTGCCCGCTGTCCCACCGCAGGCTCGGCGTGAGTGCATAAAGGAAGATCACCAACAGGGTAACCGCGACGAGCGCGATCATTGCCCAGATGTACGATCCAGCTTCGAACGGCAGTTGATACAGCCAGGTGCCCAGGTCGAGGCGGAAGTACGGATCGGTCTCGCCAAACGGGAGTCCGTTGCGCATGAGCGCGACGGACAGCCAGTCGCCCTGCGGCAGCGCG
>CBIHMX010000660.1:0-2163 GCA_966211115.1 uncultured Gemmatimonadaceae bacterium
AACCTCTGACCTCGAGACTCTGACCTCATAGATTTCCCTCGTGACTCAATTCCAGGACCCCGGGGCCCTGACCTTCGTCGAACGCTTGCAGGAGACGTTTGCCCAACTCGGGGACGTCATTCCGGCAATGCTGGGTGCGCTCGTCATCCTGTTCGCCGGGTACCTGCTGGCCAAACTCATCGAGCAGGGAACCGAGCGGCTGCTGCATCGCATCCGGCTCAACCAGGCGCTCGAGCGCGGTGGCGTTATGGATGCCGTCGAGCGCGGTGCTTCGCATTTCAATCCGGTCAAGGTCATCGGCAAGACGCTGTTCTGGATCATGATGTTTGCCGTGATCATGGTCGCGGCGACCGCGTTAGGCCTGGAATCGCTGGCCGGCGTCTTCACGGAACTGGTCGGCTACCTGCCAAGCCTGATGTCGGCGATCGTGATCATGATCGTCGGGATCGTGCTCGGTCGCTTCACCGGCGGGTTGATCATGGCATCGGCCGGCGCCGTGCAGGGCGCACCGACGCTGGCGCGCGTGGGCCGGTTCGGCGTCGTCATCCTCTCGGTATTCATGGCGCTGCAGGAACTCGGCATCGGCACCGAGCTCGTCACGACGGCCTTTGCGATCCTGTTCGGCGCGGTGGCCTTTGGTTCGGCGCTGGCGTTCGGCCTTGGCAATCGCGAACTGGCGGGGCAGATCACGCGCGAGTGGTACGAGCGTTATCGCGCCGAGAGCGAGGCAATCGAGCGCGACGTGGCCGAACGGGAGCTGGAGGAAGACAAGGCGCTCGAACGCAGCGTCCCGGATGATCAACTGGAAATGATACCGGTTGGCGAGACGGGTGAGATGACCGGTCGAGAAACGGTTGTGCAGCCTCGCTGAACGGTCATTCCAATGTCCAACGCCAAGTCCTGATCAAAGTCCAAAGTTCGAGACCCAAACGACGAGTCGATACGCCATGACTGCTACCGAACCGGGCTTGCGTGCAAGCGAGGAAACGTTGGTTCGCGAAGGAACAACGTCGCTTGAAGCGCAGTGGCTTCCCTTCACGGCCAACAAGTCCTTCAAGAAATCCCCGCGGCTCCTGGCCGCAGCGAAGGGGATGTACTACACCTCGGACGACGGCCGGCAGGTCCTCGATGCCGCCGCCGGCCTGTGGTGCGTGAACGCGGGGCACGGACGCGAACCCATCGTGCGAGCGATCGCGGACACCGCGGCGAACCTCGACTTCGCGCCGAGCTTCCAGATGGGCCACCCGATTTCGTTCATGCTGGCGACGGAACTCGCGAAGCTGATGCCCGGCGACATCGATCACGTGTTCTTCGCCAACTCGGGATCAGAGGCAGTCGACTCGGCGCTCAAGATCGTACTCGCCTACTGGCGGGCGCGGGGACAGCCGGATCGCGTTCGATTCATCGGCAGGCAACGCGCGTACCATGGCGTCGGGTTTGGCGGCATCTCGGTGGGCGGAATTCCCTACACGCGCGCCGCGTTCGAGGCGCAGGTACTGCCGAAGGTGAGTCACCTGCCTCACACGCACGGCATCGCCGAGAATTTCTTCTCGCGCGGCCAGCCGCAGCATGGCGCGCATCTCGCCGAGGAGCTCGAGACCCTGGTTCAGCAGTACGGCGCGGACACGATCGCGGCCGTGATCGTCGAGCCGGTGGCGGGATCGACGGGGGTGCTTGTTCCGCCGACCGGTTATCTCGAACGCCTGCGCGCGATCTGCGACAAGCATGGCATCATCCTGATCTTCGACGAAGTCATCACGGGGTTTGGCCGGACCGGGGCCGCGTTCGCGTCGCAGCGGTTCGGCGTGCTGCCGGACATGATGACCATGGCAAAGGGGCTGACGAACGGATCGGTGCCGATGGGCGCGGTTGGCGTCAGGCACGAGATTTATGAGACGATCGTGAACGCGACGCCCTCGGGCATCGAGTTCTTTCACGGGTACACCTACTCGGGACACCCCTTGGCCAGCGCCGCCGGCCTGGCGACGCTCAAGCTCTACCGCGACGAAGGCCTGTTCGAGCGTGCCGCCGAGCTGGCGCCGTACTGGGAAGACGCGGTGCATTCGTTGCGCGGAATGCCTGACGTCCTGGACATCCGCAACATCGGTCTGGTGGCGGGCATCGAGCTCGAACCCAGGGACGGGAAGCCGGGAGCACGCGGGC
>CBIHMX010000661.1:0-2163 GCA_966211115.1 uncultured Gemmatimonadaceae bacterium
CGAGCCTGATCATGGGGATCTACGCCATCCCGGCGAAGCTCTCGATCGGCGCCCTGTTCTTTGCGGTCCTTATTCCCTTACGGATTCTGCTGGTGGCTGTGCACCGTCGCTTTTCGCTTGGGGAATCGATGCGGAGTGGAGCCCGCATCGGGGTGTCGATCGCGCCCACCCTGGTATTCACGCTGGTCATCGCCGATATCCTGCGTGACCGCTTCGGCGTACCGCAGGCGGTATTCGGCGGCCTGATCGTCTATACCCTCGCGAACACGCTGCTGCCTGGATTCGTCCTCCGCCTGGCGCCTCGAGCCGCCGCGGAGATCGACGTCCCGATTCCGGAAATGGCGCTGGCGTCGCCGGACCCGACGCCGACCAGGGAGCACTGGCACGACATGCCGGCAGCCGGGCCCGTGGATCGTCGTTAGGGTCTGCGCGGCGAGCGCCCGCCCGAAGCCCTCTGCGACGATCTCGGACGAATTCGCCGGGACGCTAGCCGGCCGCCTCGACATGCTTGCCAAAGTTGTCGAGGATCGACTGCCAGCCGTCTCGCTGCAGTTCGGGCGGATTTTCATTCTCGGTATCGAACGTCTCGCGGACCAGGACGCCGTCGCCTCGTTGTTCGAACTCGACCATCACTTCGCGATCGTCCGCCATGCGGTATTTTATGGCCTTGTGGGGAACGATGCGCGTGTACGTCCCCTCGAAGTCGAATCCGGAGCTGCCGTCCTTCGCCTCCATGCGCGACAGGAACTTGCCACCTTCGCGGAGATCAACGGTGCTCCGGGTCGTGTGCCAGTCGTCGCCCGCATTATTCCACCGCTTGATGTCCTCGGGATTGTTCCAGGTATCCCAGACCTTGTTCAGCCCGGCGTTCACGAGTTTCTCGACCGTGATCTTCATGAGCGTCTCCTTTGAGGTTCTCCGTTACACCAAGGCGTCGAACGAGACAGATGAAAATCGACACCTGATTCACAGCGGACGCCGCTAGTCGCCTGCGACGAACAGGACCATCACCCAACGATCCCCCCGCCTCGTGAACATGGCTCGCCAGCTAACCGGGCTGTAGACGCTCGCACCTCGAATCCACCCGGCGGCGCCAGTCGGCAACTCGACCTGGGCCCAGGTCGTATCGACCTCGATCCCGGATTCGGGCAAGCCCTTCCATTCCTTGAACTTCAGGATGCTGTATGAAGCCACGCCGAGTACGCGCGAAGAGGTGTCAGGCGCTTCTCGAACGGGAATTTCGTCTCCGGTAACGGCTACGTACCCAAACGCATCGATGGAATCGGGCCAGAACGCGTAGACGTAGGGCGCAACGAAGTTTGAGTCGGTTGGCTGGTCACCGCCCATCGTCAGCACGCGCGTGAGGGCCTTCCACACATCGGTGTCCGGATCGTCCAGCTTCCACATTCGCCGGAAGCCATCGATGCCCTCGTCGGGCCCGAACGAGATCCTGATCTCTGGCGCGAGCATACCATAGAGGTAGGTCGTGTCCTTCCGCGCCAATGCCGCGAGGGTCTTCGACCTGAATTCCTGGAACGAAGCATTGGCTTCGTCACGGAGCAATAGTCTGGGCGCGCCGCTATCGACTGCGGTCAGCTGCGGCGATGCAATCGTGGAATCCGCGGGTTCATCCGATTCCGTGCGCGCGCACGCCGCCGCCACGATGAACGAAACAAGGACCGCATAACGACTGAACATCACCATGGTGAAGCCCTCTCTCTGGGTCATTCGCCAGTCAACCGATCTGGCCCCGAACCAATGGAGCCCCACTGGAAGACGGTAATCGGCGATCCCTCCGCCACGAACGCCGATGGCGCAGGAGCGCCAAGCGCCTCGCGATACTGTGCACCATAAGCGGCTCCGATATCGCAGTCGAGCAGTGCCGCTGACACCGCGGACACGTTCCATCGTGGGTGAGTGACCTGGTATTCGCTGGTTTTACCGTCTCGGCGACGTGTGTATCCCCAGTAGTGCTCGGTGATGAACTCAGCCAGGGAACCCGGATCTACGGGCTTGAGGGCTCGACACAACGCTCGCAGACAGTGAATGCCAACGCTCGCCGTATCGCCAGTTGTATCGGACCTTCGCACCATCCCCGAGTTGACCTCCGATGAGTTCGATGTCGTGGGACATCGGCACCGCCGCGTATGGCTCGTGGTAGAC
>CBIHMX010000662.1:0-2163 GCA_966211115.1 uncultured Gemmatimonadaceae bacterium
CTCGGCGTTCGCGCCAGGGCCGCGCTCAGCAACTGGTCCGACTCCGCATTGCGCTTCAGCAGCGCGAGCGTGACGCCGTGGACCGCCTTCGTCACCGACAGCGTCGAGTCGAGCCTTACGGCGCGGGCGAGCGCCTGTTCGGCTCCGGCGATGTCGCCATTCAGCAGCAGGTTTTCGCCCAGCCACTGCTGTGCCGGAGCGTATGTGGTGTCCAGCGCGACCGCCTTGCGCAGTTCGACCAATCCTTCCTGGTAGCGCCACTGCGCGTTGAGCAGGTTGCCGAGCGCGGCGTGGGCCGCGGCCAGCGTCGAGTCGATGGCGATCGCCCGCTGCGCCGCCAGCTGGGCTTCAGGCTGCAGGACCGCCGGATCTCCCTTGCCGTACAGCGGCAGGACCGTCAACGCCTGCGCCAGTTCCGCCCAAGCCACTGCGTATTGCGAGTCGATGGCCACGGCGTCGCGCAGCAGGGCCACGGCCCTCGTGAGGTCACCGTCGCCGCGCCTGGCGAGCTCATAGTGCGCCTGGAGGTATGCATCGTGTGCCGCGGGCTCCGGCTGGTACGTCCCGGCGCCTAACGCCGAATCGATCCGCGGCGCCAGGTCCTGGCGCACCGCCTCCGCCACGGCACCGGCGATGTAGCGCTGCATGTCGAACACTTCGTCGGCCGCGCCGTCGAAGACCTCGGCCCATGCGGTGAGGCCATCGGCGGTGCTGACCAGCCGAACCGCCACGTGGACGGCATTCCCCTGTTTCTGGATCGTGCCCTCGAGCGCGTGCGTGACGCCGAGGCTTTCGGCGAGTTGCGACAGCGACAGGCTGCTGCGCTGGGCCTCCTGTGCGGTCGACCGCGAGGTTACGCGCACGCCGCCGATCCGCGCCAGCGCGTTGATGATCTCGTCGGTCACGCCGAACGCGAGGTAGTTCGACGAGCTGTCCTCGGCGACCGACAGCAGCGGCAGGACAGCGATAGTGGGGAGCGCGGGCCGCGTCGCCACCGGCGAGCCCCTCGACCCATCGCGCGTCATGACGATCCCCGCCGAGGCGATGCCCGCCACGACCGCGAGGGCCGCACCCATGCGCCACACGCTGCGTGTCCCCACGCTCGCCATCGCTGCCTTGCGTTCCTGCGTGAAGGCGCCGCTGAGCACCGCCGGGTTCTCCAGCATCGCCAGCAGTTCATTCGCCGATTGCGGCCGGTCCTTGGGGTCTTTCGCCAGGCACTTGAGGACCGTCTCTTCGAGCGCGGGCGGTATGCCCGGCCTGATCGTCTGCAGCGGTTCCGGATCGTCGGCCAGATGAGCGCGCAGGATGGAAGCCACCGACTCACGGGGGAAGACCGCTCGTCCCGCCAGCGCCTCGTAGGCCATCGCGCCTAACGCGTAGAGGTCGGTGCGCGCATCGAGCTTGCTGTCGCCGGCGACCTGTTCCGGCGCCATGTACGCCGGCGTGCCCAGCGACATGCCGACATTGGTGAGCGTCGCGGTGGCGCCCGCGCTCGCACCCTCTCGCGCCGACGCGAACGCCTTGGCCACGCCGAAATCGGCGACCACTGCCGTGCCGCCGCTCAGCAGCACGTTGTCCGGCTTGATGTCGCGATGGACGACGCCGCGTTCGTGCGCGAACGCCAGCGCCCGGGCGACGTCGCGCATGATCGATACGACGGTTGGCGGCGAAATCATGCCGTCGCGCTGGATCCGGCCGCGCAGCGACTCGCCGTCGATGAACGGCATGATGAAATGGATCAGCCCACCTTCGTCGCCCGCCGAGATGACGCTGACGATATTCGGGTGCTGCAGCGTCGCCGACGTGAGGATCTCGCGCCGGAACCGCTCGCGCGAGAGGACGGTTGCGATCTCGTCAGGCAGGACCTTGACCACGACGCGTCGCTGGAGCGCGGGTTCGTACGCGACGAAGACCCGCGACATCCCCCCGCCACCGAGCTCGCGCTCGATGACCAGCTCGTCGCCGAGGATATTCGCGAGTCGCTCGCTGAGGTTGGGGGTCGTCTCCATCCGTCTACCAAGGTACGCGGCCCGACGCGCCGGGGCCGCTCATTTCGGCGTCGGAGGTTGGACACCCGTCGATGACGCAGGGATTGGCGGGTTCTGAAAGAGGCTGAGGCGACGCTGCATCCGGAGCAGCCGCTGCCTCGTCAACCGGCCC
>CBIHMX010000663.1:0-2155 GCA_966211115.1 uncultured Gemmatimonadaceae bacterium
CAGCGTCACCTGCACGAACTTCGGGGCGCGTAGCTCGCCCGACGTCGTCACGGTAACCCTGAAATCCCCGCGCTTGACCTGACTGACGAGGGCATCCTCACCCGTGGACTTGTCCCGGGCGAGCAGCCAGGTGGCCGGAACGCCGAGGACCAGAACGAGGGCAGCGATCAGGAACCGGCGCGTACGAAGAAAACCCATTTTCAGGCCTCGGCGGGGTTGAGTGCAGCGAGGAACCGCGAACCATCGAAATCGAAGACTACAAAGTCCTTACGAGCTCGAGCTGCTCGCTGTGTCGCTCGGCCGGATTAGACACACATTGGACACCCGAGAGTTGTCCCATGTCACCGACAAACTGTGGCACGCAGTTGCTTTGCGAACCGCCTGTCATCCTTTCGTAATGATGCCTTAACCGCCCCGAAAATGGGGTCAGACGCCCTTTTCGCTGCTTACATTCCCGCCATGCCGACTGTGGACCTGCTGGCCATTTTTCCGCATCCTGACGATGCCGAGCTGACCTGTGGTGGTACGCTCCTCAAGACCGCCCGCCAGGGTCACCGGGTCGGGATTCTGGACCTTTCCGCCGGTGAGATGGCAAGCCGCGGTACGGTGGAGCTTCGCGAGAAAGAAGCGGCAAGGGCGGCGGAGATCCTACAGGTGTCGATTCGCCAGAATCTGGGCCTTCCTGACAGCCGCCTGACGAACTCTCCGGAAACTCGAGTGGCTGTCCTTCGTGTGATCCGGGAATTGAAGCCGTCGGTTGTCCTGACGACCGCGCCAGCCCCGAGTGGACGGCACCCGGATCTCCGCATTGCCGCCGAGCTCGTCCGCGACGCGTGCTTTCTGGCTGGTTTGAAGATGGTTGAACCGGACCTCGCGCCCCACCGGCCACGCAAGGTGATTCACTCCATCACGTACCGCGAAGACTACCTCAAGCCGACGTTCGTGGTGGACATCAGCGACGAGATGGAAGAGAAGCTGGCCGCGGTTGCGGCCTACGAGTCCCAGTTTGGCGGCGCGACGCAGGCCGGCGAAGTGTATCCGAACGGCGAATCGCTACTCGACATCATCCGTCACCAGGCCGCGCACTACGGTTCGCTCATCCGGGTCAGGTACGCTGAACCGTATCACACCACCGAGACGGTCCAGGTGGATGACGTTGCGAGCATGCCGGTCTCCACGTTCTAGCACATCCGCCACACATGGCCGCGTCCGAAGTCACCTACAGCACGTACCTGAAGGTCGACGAGCTGCTGCAACTGCAGCGCCCGCGTTCGCAGCCCGAGCATCCTGATGAACTGTTGTTCATCATCGTGCACCAGGCGAGTGAACTCTGGTTCAAGGTCATCCTCCATGAGCTGGAGCACCTGATCGCCGACCTTCAGGCGGCGGAGACCGTGAAGGCGCTGCTCACGATTCGCCGCGTGAATGCCCTCATGCGGATCGTGTCCGGCCAACTGTCGGCACTCGACACGCTGCCGCCACAGCGATTCGCGCAGTTCCGCGGGCACCTCGGATCGTCCAGCGGCGGGCAGAGTGTCCAGTTCCGAGCGATCGAGGCGATGAGCGGACTGCGGGAGGAGCATTTTCTCGCCGCGATTCGCGAGCATCCGCCGGTGCCGGCGCTGGTCGAACGCGCGCTGGAGAAGCCGGGGCTGCAGTCCCTGTTTCTCGGCCTGTTGCAACATCACGGGACGACGCTCGAGAACCTCTATCTCGGACCGGGCCCCTCGACGGAGTTCCTGCTGGCGGAAGCGCTGCTGGAATACGACCAGGGGTTCCAGCTGTGGCGCTACCTGCACGTGCAGATGGTCGAGCGTATCATCGGCCCCGATACCGGGGGGACCGGAGGCACGTTAGGCGCCCGGTACCTGCAGTACACGTTGCGCCAGCGGTTCTTCCCGCAGCTCTGGGACGTGCGGCGCAGGTTCTTCGAGGCCGGCGGCCAGCCGTGACGCCGCCGGAGGACGGGGAGCAGCACTGGATCGACATCTCGATCCCCGTGGACGCGGCGACGCCGCCGTGGCCCGGTGATACGCCGTTTTCCTGCCGCTGGACATGGGACATGGCGCGCGGCGACAGCGTCAACGTGAGCACCACCGGCGGAAGCCCGCACGTCGGCACGCACGCGGACGCGCCGTTTCACGTCGATCCGCGC
>CBIHMX010000664.1:0-2154 GCA_966211115.1 uncultured Gemmatimonadaceae bacterium
TTCTTCACCCCAAGTGTCCGAAGTGTACCGGGTGATTCCACACGGCGCGGCGGCGCCGAGGTGGCTGAGCACGGGCAGCAGTTCACCGGTTTGTGAATGATCGTCGGTCACTTCATTCACCTTCCCGTAAACTCCGCCGTAGAGGTCGTGAATCAGACCATCTCGTTTTCCTTGCTCGGGTGCTTGCAGGAACGTCGCCGTGACAATGCGTTCGCCTTCGGGGGTGAAAACCAGTCCCACCGGGTTGTCCATCCCGCCTGTCATGACGGGCTCAATCCCGGTGCCGTCCCGTCGCGACCGAAAGATGTGGGCGGCGCGTGTGACGAACGGTGGCCCATCCGTTTTCTCGTGACGCTGTTCGGCGAACGCGCCTTTCGACCAGTAGATCCAGCCGTCGGGACCGGCGTAAGGGCCGTGGAGATCGTTCGCGCAATTCGTGAGCGTGCGGCCCTGCATCCATTCTTCACGTTGATCCGCGACCCCGTCGCCGGTGGTGTCGGTCAGTTTCCAGATGGTGGGCGGAGCGCCGACATAAAGTGCTCCGTCCAGCCACATCGCGCCGGCGGGAAACATCATTCTGTCGGCGTACACAGTGGACTGATCGTACTTGCCCGAGCCGGTGGAATCCACGAGCCGCACCACGCGATGGGGTTTCAATGCGAGCTGTTTTTCGGGAGGGTCATTGGAGCCGGAGGAATCGGTCACGTAGAGGTTTCCCTCCTCATCAAAGTCAGCGGCGACCGGGCGATTTACCATTGGACTTTGCGCCACCAGCTCGACGGTGAATCCGTCCGGGACCGTGAGAATTTGGTCACCGAACGTGAAGTCTGCCGCCGGGCAGGTCGCGGCGAGCAGGAATGCAAGCACGCCCAGCGGACGATGCTGAAAAAAACAGCTGAGTTTCTGCAGCGGGAAGGTCACGTTCTCGGCAGCACGCGGAAGCGGGCGATCAAGGAAAGCATGGCAGCGAGGTCGCATCAACGAAGGGGCGCAGCGAACAGAAAGGGGTACGGGGCGGTGAGACTCACACGATAACGAAGGACCCTTTCCCGACAACCGTGGTTTCAGTTATCCCGTTCTCTTCGCGCAGGCGAGTGAGCGGTGATCGGTGTAGGCCGCGAGCTTGCGCGCGCTTTCCGGAGCGCGCGTCCTGCTGGCCAGCAGTACGCTGACCCACATCGGACTGCATGAATCCAGCCTAGGCCAACCATGCAGTTGAATGTTGAGGATTGAGAGACCGGTCTTTAGAGCTGAAGCGTGGGTGATCGGACAACGAAACGAGATTCAGCTCTCCGTTTTGCTCTCAACTCTCAGCTCTCAACCCGTGCCCATCCCTGAGAATGTTGTTTCGCTGCGGTCATTTTCTCCAAACAGCCGGGGAACGCCCATCTTCGCCGATCTTCGCTGATCCAATAAGCGGCGATTAGCGGAAATTAGCGGTTCACTTCTTCCCTCGCTCGATGCTCCCTTCCGTATCCGGACACATCCGTCGTTAAACTCAGATTCAATGGCTTGCCCCGGTTGCGGCGATGCGTGCTGCGCAATCGGTGATTTTAAATTCGTTACATCTTAGCAGCGCTCCCAACTCAGTTTCTCCGAATCATCATAATTATGCAGGACAACGTTCGTCTCATCTCTCGTCGCACCTGGTTGGCGCAATCAGCGATCACGCTCGCCGCGCTGTCATTGCCCACGTGGATCCGGGGCGAGGAAACGGTCAAGGCTCGCCGTATCGCCGTGACGATCGATGACGGACCGGCGACGGGAACTGGCGGCGATCTCGAGGCCTTCCTGCGGATCGCGAATGCGCTGCGCGAGACGTTCGTCTCGGAGAAGGTCCCTGCCATCATGTTTGTGAACGAGCGTCAGCTGCATGTTGACGGGCAGCGCGACGCACGTGTCGAGGTGCTCCGGCAGTGGCTCGATGCGGGTCTCGATGTGGGCAACCACACCTATTCGCATCCCAATCTTAACGACGTGACGCTCGCGCATTACCTTGATGACATCATCAAAGGGGAAGTCATTTCGCGGACGCTGCTCGAGGCGCGCAATCGAACCTTGGTGTGGTTTCGTTATCCTTTTCTAGCTTCGGGGAATGAATACACCGCGCGGACCGTGGAGGAATTCCTGGCGGCGCGCGGTTACCGGATCGCG
>CBIHMX010000665.1:0-2141 GCA_966211115.1 uncultured Gemmatimonadaceae bacterium
CCCCACCCCCCCCCCCCCCGCCCCCCCCTCACCCGCCGCCCCCGCCCGCCGCCCTCCCCCCCCGACTTCACTGAACCCCCCCCGTGCCGCGGCGCCACGCGGATCGACGTCGGCAGCCTATCGGCTCAATGCCTCTGGTCCCTGACCGGGCGCCGTAGGGTAACCACGAGCTCGATCCTGAATTCCCCGCAAGTCAGGTGATTACCCAATCCCCGCCTCGCGGAGTTTTCGCGTTATGCGGTCCTCGACCCACTGCGCACTCCACCAGTCGATCGGCGTAACCGCTCGCCCGCCAAGCAGCATGGTGAAATGCAGGTGGTCACCGCCGGCGAGGCCGGTCGTTCCGCTACGTCCGAGCTCCTGGCTCATCTGCACGCTGTCGCCGCGCTGCACACCGATCGACGACAGGTGCGCGTAGAGTGATTGCAGCCCCATGCCGTGATCGAGAATCACGCAGTTTCCGTAAATACCGAGGAACCCGGCGTGAACCACTGTGCCGCTGTTTGCGGCCAGCACCGGCGCCGCTGATGTCGAGGCAAGGTCGAAACCGAGATGCGTCTGAAAATCGACCGAGTCGCCCTTGTACACGTAGGTGCGCCGGTCCGCGAATCCGGCTTCGACGGCTGAATTGAGGAGCTGCTTGAACGGACCTCGCCAGAGAACGCGCGGTGAAGTCTCCTGTGCGAGGGCGGCAATGCGGGCGTCGTTCTCCCGGCGAAGGTCGCGATTGATTCGCAGGTAAGACGCCAGCAGGTCACCCGGATTCTCGACCTTGAAGTCGGGCGTATTCTGGAGGATCGCGGGCACGACCTTGCCAAGAAACGCATCGTCGATGCCGATCCGGCTCCGGCGAAACGTCTTCGGGAAAGCTCGGTGCTCGAGTTGGGCGGTGGCTTCGTTGCCCGCCTCGTCGCGCGCGAACACGCTGATCGGCGTATTCACGTCCTGGTCCCACGAGAGGGCGAAGAACGCGACGTGGAGGCTCTAATCCGAACTCGTCAGGCCGGCCCCCGAGGCCGGGAAACCGCGGAACTCGCGATCGCCGACGCGGACGCCAGACGGCACGTCAGGCGGTGTGGCTCGGTAGACGACGACCTCCGAGCCGCCGTGATTGATGTAGTGTTGCGTCGACAGGACCGCGACGCGTGGCGGCGTGAGCCTGACGGTCAGGGGGCGCGTCAGCGTCGTCTTCGTCTGCTGCAATCCCATGAACGTCGGTTGTCCGGCGGTCACCTGGATGACGGCCGGACCTTCGACGAGTTCAGGATGATGCTGCTTGCCTATCGAGCGTGTGAACCGGAACTGGTTTTCACCGGCTGGGGTTATCGCTGCTGAACTGTCTTCTTCCAGTGTGAATACCGGAATCCGGTTTTCACCCTGCGTCAGGACGACATCGAGGGTGGTAAGCCGGCCCTTCGGGGCATCGATGAGCAGGACGAGTTCACCGCTCTGGCCGATGGCCGAGGTGGGCCATTCCATGGTGATGGCGGGTCCGGTACCGCGTCCGGCGATGAACCAGGCGATGGCGAATCCCACGCCCAGGATGAGAAGGGCAAGCAGTTTGCGCATGTCGGAACTTTAACCGCGGTGTCGCTCGCTTGGAGGTTCCGCCGGGCTCGATCCGATACGCTCGCTCGGAGGTTCCGCCGCCCTCGCTGTGCGCTCGGTGATTGCTTGAGCGACGGGCCGCGCACGGCTCGGTCGGCGGAACCTCCGTCGTTCGCTGGCCGATTCCTGCAACAAATCGGAGCCTCTGTCGCTCGCTCCTGATCTTTCACGGGGGGGCATCGAGGTCGCTCGACGAGGTGACGCGGCGGTGACGGCTTGGCGCAAGCATTGCGCGGACGTCACTCACGGGAGGGTAGAGGATGGGACTCACATTTGGTTACGAGCTTCGGCTGCCGGCATCGCTCTCCGGAGACGAAGTGGATGCGATTCTGGAGAAGCTGAAGCGACACGCGGAACGCTCACGGTTTCGCCAGGTTTCATCGACCTACGCCGGTGTGGTCGACTTTCTGCCTGACGAGTGGCGGCAGGTCTTCAACGACCTTGCCGAAGTGAATGCAGAAGTCTTGGGCAACGACGAGCGACCCTATGCCGCCGATCTCGCCACCGCGCGGGGATTTCTCGCGACGCCAGGC
>CBIHMX010000666.1:0-2141 GCA_966211115.1 uncultured Gemmatimonadaceae bacterium
CGTGCCTGTTCGTGCACGGCTTTCCGCATAACCGTTCGCTCTGGACGCCGCAGCTCCAGGGGCTGACCGTCAACGTGCGCTGTCTGGCGCCCGATCTCAGGGGATTTGGCGAGACGACGGTATTGCCGCCGTTTTCGATGGCACGCTACGCCGATGACCTGGCCGCGCTGCTCGACGTCCTGCACGTGGACAAGGCGGTGGTAGCCGGCCTCTCGATGGGCGGCTATGTCGTCTTCGAGTTCTGGCGCCGGCATCCGGATCGCGTTCGGGCGCTGGTACTGTGCAACACCAGGGCGGGCGCCGACAGCCTCGAGGCGAAGGAAAAACGGCGCGCCCAGATGACGGTTGCGCGCGAACACGGGAGCAGCGCGATCGCCGATTCGATGATGACCGGGATGCTGGGCAAGACGACCCGTGAGAAACGCCCCGAAATCACCAACGAAGTCCACCGGATGATTTCATCGGCGCCAGTAGAGGGCCTGGTCGGCGCGCTGCAGGCGATGATCGACCGCCCCGAGTCCACGCCGACCCACGCGACCATCAACGTCCCGACGTTGGTCGTCACCGGTGACGAAGACACGATCATTCCGGTCGAGGAGGCGCGCGCGCTGCACGCCGGAATCCGCGGGAGCAAGCTCGAGATCATCTCGGGCGCCGGTCACCTGAGCAACCTGGAACGCCCGTCAGCGTTCAATCACGTCTTCTCGGAGTTCCTCGCGCAGCTCAGCGGGAACTGAAGACTCGCGGTTGCGAGCGGATTGTCGCGGCAGGTCAACCGATGGAGAACCGAGTTGCCGCGGATGCCGCGAATTGAGCGAATCTCTAACCACTTGCTCCCCTGGATCCCTCTTCCCATTCCCCATTCCATACGTCGTCTGTCCTCAACTACTTCTCAAGAAAAGGCCCAAAGACTCGATCCGCGAATATTCGCCTCATCCGCGGAGACTCGCTTCTCCATCTGTTGACCAACCGCGTAAATCCCCTCCGTTAATCCGTCTGAAGGTACCGGACCACCTCATCGAACCCAGTGGCCACCAGTTCGGCATCACTCGATCCTCCGCTTCGAACCGCGTCGAGCCGGATCGCCCGCATCCCGACGCCTAACGAACCGGCGACGTCGGTGCGCTCGATGTCGCCGACGTGCACGGATTCTTCCGGCTTGGCATTCAGCTTCTCGAGCGCGGCGAGGAACGGCTCGGGCCGCGGCTTGCAGTGGCCGATCTCGCCCGAGTAGGCCGTCGCCGAGAAATACTGCAGGAGCCCGTCCTGCTCGAGCAGGCGATTCTGCGCTCGACCGCTGGGGAATCCGGTGTCCGACACGATCCCCAGCCTGAAGCGTGAGGCGAGTTCGCGGATGCCTTCCGCGGCCCCGGGCAACAGCGGCGGCGGAAACGCCGTCAGGGTGTCGTCGATCTCCTCGACCGCGCGCGTGACGTGTTCGCAGTCTTCCGGGCGCTCGATCGCAAGCTGGCCGAGCAGCCAGCGGATCCGGTCGGCGGTGGTGTAGCCCCGATGTTCGCGCCACCAGCGCTCGGCTTCCTCATACGACGCGTGGTACAGCGCCTTGAACTCATCGGCTGGCAGATCCCGGCCCAATGCGCGGAGCATCGACTGCATCACCTCGTGCCGGCGCTGGACGCGCGCGGGCGTTGACGAGGCCAGGTAGATCGTATCCCAGAAGTCGAGCGTGACCGCGGTCAGCAACTGCGGAGCGCTACTTGCTGGGACGGCCGGGCGGGTTTTCGCTGTCGAAGACGTCCTTGTTCAACGTGATGTACTGCTTGAGGTTGCCGGGCACGTCTTCTTCGGGGAAGATCGCCGTCACCGGACACTCCGGTTCGCACGCACCGCAGTCGATGCACTCATCGGGGTGGATGTACAGCATTTCCGCACCTTCATAGATGCAATCGACGGGACAGACGTCGACGCAGGACTTGTCCTTGACTCCGATGCAGGCTTCGGTAATGACGTACGGCATGCGATGCGGGTAAGAGTTCGTGGTCTCCCGTCAATAATAGACATTGGGTGGGGAGGGGTGAAGATCTGTCGAACTGGTAGTGGTTATTGGTTATAGGTACGGGTACTGATATCGGTGCTGTCTACTGGGTATTCGGTATTGGGTATTGGGTACTGGGTACCAA
>CBIHMX010000667.1:0-2139 GCA_966211115.1 uncultured Gemmatimonadaceae bacterium
GTGTATCATCGTCAAGTTGAAGCTGCGAATTGCCCAATTGCCCAATCGTCAATCGTCAATCGTCAATCGTCAATCTAAAGATTCCCTCGCTTCGCCTGTTCCCGTTCGATCGCCTCGAACAGCGCCTTGAAGTTCCCCTTCCCGAAACTCTTCGCGCCCTTCCGCTGGATGATCTCGTAGAACAGCGTTGGGCGGTCCTGCACCGGCTTCGAGAAGATCTGGAGCAGGTATCCTTCCTCGTCACGGTCCACCAGGATGCCAAGCTCGCGCAGCGGACCCAGGTCTTCGTCGATCTTGCCCACGCGATCGAGCAGCGTGTCGTAGTAGTCGGCGGGGACCTTGAGGAACTCGACGCCCCGGCTCTTGAGCGCCGTGACCGACGAGACGATGTCGTTTGTGGCAATGGCGATGTGCTGCACGCCGGGACCGCGATAGAAGTCCAGGTATTCGTCGATCTGGGACTTCTTCTTCCCCGCCGCCGGCTCGTTGATCGGGAACTTGATCCGGCCGTTGCCGTTCGACATGACCTTCGACATCAGCGCCGAATATTCGGTCGAGATGTCCTTGTCGTCGAACGAGAGCAAATTGAAGAAGCCCAGCACGCGCGAATAGAACTCGACCCATTCGTTCATCTTGCCGAGTTCGACGTTGCCGACGCAGTGGTCGACGTATTGGAGGCCGACATCGTCGGGCCGGTACGGTGAAGACATCGGCTCGAAGCCCGGCATGAACAGGCCGCGATAGTTCTTCCGTTCGACGATGGAGTGAACCGTATCGCCGTACGTGCGGATCCCGGCGACGATCACCTCGCCGTTCTGGTCCTTCAGGACCTCCGGCTCGCGCGCCGCGGTGGCGCCGCGCTCGATCGCCAGCTTGAAGGCGGTTCGGGCGTCGTCGACCCAGAACGCAATGTCCCGGACGCCATCGCCGTGCGCGTTGACGTGCGCGGCAATCTCTCCATCGGGGCCTAACGGCGACGTGATGACGAAGCGGAGCTTGTTCTGCTCGATGAGGTAGCTGGCCCGGTCCCGGACACCCGTCTCGGGGCCGCGATACCCGGTCAGCCGGAACCCGAAGGCGCCGCGATAGAAGTGGGCAGCCTGTTTGGCGTTGCCGACCCAGAATTCGATGTAGTCAGTCCCGTTGATGGGGAACGTGTCATGCGCGACCTCGGTCGCGGGCGCGGATGTAGTGGCCATTGGCGATTCCGAGTCGGGTTCGGTGCGAACCGCACGCCATGCATTCCATGGACGTGCGATATGGTGTCCGGAACGGCGCTACGAGACGCTCACCGTCCAATCTAACACCCGACTCAGGGGACGCGCCTCGGTCGCAGGCGTACGTCAAGCGTTCTGTCCTAGGGGATGGGCTGCTCCGCCGTCCGCGTCAAGACGGCATCACTGTGATCGAGCGCCAGCGTCGGCACGATCGAATTCAGGAACGTAAACCTGACTTGGGTTTCCCGATGTGCCTGCTCGTATCGAACGGTGAACTTCGTGCTGTCTCCCACGACCTGCCGCCGCACCGCGGTAATGGGAAACCCCGCGCTCTTTTCGTTTTGGCCAACGTGAAGGACGAGACTGTCGCGGTAGAGGGTCATCCCACGACCGGCATAGGGAGGCATCGACGACTTCCACTCGCCAAGCACGTCCCACGGGAGCGTGCGTTCGGCGGGACGCTCTGGAGTCGGCCTGGCAATGACAGCCCAGGCGACGGCAACCAGCGCGGTGACCACGAGCCACCACCGTGTGCGCACCAGTTTCGGCGGCGCGTCAATGCTCTCTGGTCGGCCCGGAAGGGCGTAGTGGATTCCGACCTGGAAGATGAAATCACTGAAGCGCATGGCGCGCCGCAGGTCTCCGTCGAGCACATCCTTCGTGAGACGGTTCTGGGCCATCGGAACCGTACCTTTCTTCGGTCCGCGCCGGCGAGTCGACCCACCCCGATTGCGTTCACGACCGGGCGATTCCTTTTCCGTTTCGGAATACCCCGTACCGGGTCTCATCGTCGTGCTCACGCCGCGTGCTCCACCGCTTCCAGCTCCGGGGCGATCGATGTGAGGCGGCTCTCCCGCTCGAACGAGCCAAGCACCCTCACCAGTTCACCATCGCGCATCGTGTCCAGGAAAGCGGCGGCCGG
>CBIHMX010000668.1:0-2136 GCA_966211115.1 uncultured Gemmatimonadaceae bacterium
GTACGGTCGCCATCACGAATGCCGAGGGAGTGCGGAAAGCGATTCCGCAGGCTCAGTATCATCCGATCGATCGGGCGGGTCATTTGCCGCACATGGAGCGGGCGGATGCCGTGAATCCGTTGCTCATCTCCTTCTTGAGGTCTGTCGCCCCGGTACCGGTGCTCGTGGCTGATACTGTCGGCGAGAAAATGCCGTGAGCTGAGACGAAGCAGGTTGGCTGGGACTGCGCGGCGGCCTCATCGAATCTCAAACCGATTCGCGGCCCCCGGTGAGTCGCGTCAAACGACCATCTGTGAATCGTGCCACGAAGGTCCAGCCACCGGGCGGCAAGCCATCGGCGGTCTCATGTCCACCGGTCCCGGACCTCCTCAGGTTGAACTGGTAGAACTCCACATCGCCGTGGAAGTCAGATAGTGTCTCGCCGCTCGAATCGACCAGGCGGCCGCCACATCCCTGGTGATAACGTACTTCTCCAGGACCTGATTCGGCGTGTCCTTCGTCTGCCACCCGTCAACGGGCGCCTCGTCAGGCAGCGGATACTCGCACCGCAAGTAATCGAACATCCCCATTTTCCCTACCTCGGAACGGAATTGAGACAGGCGCGTACAGGGCCCTCACGCTTTCGACCGCGCCCGACGAACGCGTCGCGATTTGACCACTGGCCCAGTGCGCTTGGTGTCTGCGGTGGAAACAACGAGACTCACATTGTGTCCAAGCAGGTGCAGCAGCGCCAGGATCTGACCCACGGACTTGCGCGGGTTGCCCGGATCCAGCAGGCGGTATAGCTGACTCGCCGAGGTCGCGAGACGCCGGGTCAGCTCTCGCTTGGACACACCGGATTCTTCGACGGCGCGAAGCGCTTCGAGAGTCAGTTGATGAATCAGGACCTCATTCAAGTACGATGGGTCCTGATTGTACTCGAGGACGGCGTCGAGATGGATGGAGTCTTCATCGCCCGATTCCAGTCGATACGTGAATGCTTCACCGCCGGTCTCCGGCTCCGGATATACCTCGCGGACGCGATTGCTCGCGTCGGGTTGAAGATCGAGCTTTGCGTACGGATACGTGAACGTACCGCGCGTAGTATGCAGCTCGAACGCCCGCTTGCGATTATTCGCTTGCACAGCTCGAATCTTCATAGCGATCCCTCTTTCTCCAGCTCACGAATTAGTTGGAGGATCCGCTGTGTAATCACGCCTTTCATGGCAACGTGGTCATCGAGGTTCCATTTCACGATGAGCCGTCCGTCCCGATAGAAGTGAACGTGGCGCGGCGGATGATCACCTTTCCATGTGATAAAGATGAAGCCACCCCTGCGAATCTTACCCATTGTTCAGATAAACGTTACCGTGCACGGTAACATTTAGCGAGTCGTGGCAAACGCGCCTGAGTCATCGGGTATTGCGAGTCCGAGAGAAGACCTGGACCGGATCGCGAGCGCCTGAAGAGGACTCGGGCGCTCCGGGTTACAGCAACAGCGGCAGTCCGAGGCCGACGACAAATGCGTACGCAAGGCTCCGGCCTGACGTGAACGTCGCGGCCGCCGACAACTGACTGGGAGATGCGGTCACTGCTCGCATGGAATCGTTCTCCACTCGCGACAGCGTGCTGGCACGCGGGCGTTTCATTCCCGTCGCCAATCTGATCATCGGGGAAATCAAGCGGCCGTCTCAAGTCGTCCTTATTCGCTGGCATCGCGAGGGCTTGACAGAGATGCTTGCATTATGCTGCTGCTTGCAGCAAATTCATGGCATGGCAAAATCCATTACCATCCGGGATGTCCCTGACCGGGCCGCCGCAGAACTGGCAGCTCGAGCGGCGCTCTCCGGGCGCTCCCTGCAGGAATACGTCCGGGCTCAGCTCATTGAGCTCGCTCGCCGCCCCGACCCCCTCGTGTTCCTCGAAAGGGTTCGAGAGAGAAAGCATCGCACGGAAAGCCGGCTGTCGAGGGAGAAAATCCTGTCCCACCGCGACGCCGATCGGCGGTGACCATCGTTGTCGATGCTTCAGTTGTTGTCGCTGCGCTGATCGACGGCGGTCCTGACGGAGTCTGGGCAGAGCAGATCCTGTCGAACGAGCCATTGGTCGCGCCCCATCTCATGCCCGTTGAAGCAGCGAACATTCTTCGTCGATCCA
>CBIHMX010000669.1:0-2135 GCA_966211115.1 uncultured Gemmatimonadaceae bacterium
TCGTGGGGATTCCGCGGCAACCCGCTGCGCATCCTGCTCCGGCGCAAGGCGGCATGAAGGTCGCCTTCGCGCTCGCCGGCTCCTACCTGCTGGGGTCCATTCCCTGGGCTTACCTGGCGGGGCGCATGAAGGGTGTCGACCTGCGCACGTACGGATCGGGCAACCTCGGCACGACCAATGTCCTCCGTCTGTTAGGCGTGCCGGCGGCGCTGGTGGTGTACGCGCTCGACGCGCTCAAGGGATTTCTCCCCGTGCTGTTCTTTCCCCGATGGTTTGGCTTTCCGGCGCATGGCGGGTGGGCCATCCTCTGCGGCGTCGCGGCCATCCTCGGTCATGTGCGTCCCGTGTTCCTCATGGGGAAGGGAGGAGGGAAGGGCGTCGCCACCGCCTCGGGGGTGTTCTTCGCGCTGACCCCGCTCGCCACGCTGGCGTCGCTGATCGGGTTCCTCACGCTGATGTTCTCGACACGGACCATGTCGCTGGCGTCGCTGACCGGTGCGGCGATCCTGCCGGTTGGCGTGGCCCTGACGCATGGCATGCGGAGCCTGCTCTTCGGTGTGTCGTTAGGTGTGGCGGTGTTCGTCTACTGGATGCACCGCGCCAACATCGGCCGGCTGCGGCGGGGCGAGGAACCGAAGCTCACCTGGCGGCGCCCCGGCAAGGACACCGGTCCGGCCGACCACCTGTCGCAGGGACGGGCCTGATGCGGTGCGCGGTCGTGGGCGGAGGGGCCTGGGGCACGACGCTGGCGGACCTCCTGTCCCGGGCCGGTCATGACGTCACGATCTGGGCGCGTGAACCGGACGTCGTCGAGCAGGTCAACCACGCGCACGTCAACGAGCGGTTCCTGGCCGGCATCGCGCTCGATCCGCGGCTCAAGTCCACGGGTGACCTGTGCGCGGCGGTGACCGGTGCAGAGATGGTCGTGCACTCGTCGCCGTCGCACGTGTTGCGCGACGTCGTGCGGGCCGCCGCTCCGGCGATCGACCGCACCGCGATCCAGGCGATCGCGACCAAGGGGATCGAACCCGATTCGCTGATGCTGATGGGTGATGTCGTGTCCGCCGAACTTCCAGGCCGTGCCGTGGTCGCGCTCTCCGGTCCGTCGTTCGCCATCGAGGTTGCGCGACGCCAGCCGACGGCCGTGGTGGCGGCCGGAGACGACGGGGATGCGTCGGCGATCGTCCAGCGCGCGTTCAGCACGCCGGCCTTTCGCGTCTACACGAGCGACGACCTGCGCGGGGTCGAGGTGGCGGGCGCGGTCAAGAACGTCATGGCGGTCGCGACCGGCATCGCCGACGGCCTTGGCCTGGGCCTCAATCCCCGGGCCGCGCTCATCACGCGGGGCCTGGCCGAAACCACCCGGCTCGGCGTCGCGTTAGGCGCGCAAGCCGGGACGTTCGCCGGCCTCGCCGGACTGGGGGACCTCGTCCTCACCTGTACGGGCACGCTGAGCCGCAATCGCTCCGTGGGCGTCGAGGTGGGGAAGGGGCGGGCACTCGAGGACATCATGGCCGGCACCGACTCGGTGGCCGAAGGCGTTCGAAACGCCCGCAGCACCGTGGCGCTCGCCGACCGGGCCGGCGTGATCATGCCCATCGCGCAGGCCGTCCACCGGGTGTTGTTCGAGGGGCAGTCACCGGCCGACGCCATGGCCGGCCTGATGCAACGGGAACTCAGAGCGGAGCGGGACGAATGACCGACAAGGCCGTCATCCAGGATTTTTTCTCGATCGGCGAGGTGTGTGAGCTCACCGGCCTCAAGCAGCACGTACTGCGATACTGGGAAAGCCAGTTCCGCTTCCTGAACCCGGCCAAGAACCGGTCGGGGAACCGCGTTTACCAGCGGAAGGAGATCGAGCTGATCCAGTACGTGAAACACCTGCTTTACACCGAGAAGTACACCATCGAGGGCGCCCGGCAGAAGATCGACGAACACCGCAAGGACGGCGGGTTGCGGACGGAAGCCCGTATCGCGTTAGGCGCTGAAACGCTGGCGGGAGTGGAGCAGCAGGTGGCCGACCTCCTGGCGGTCCTCGAGGGGAGCAAGCCGGTGCCGGCGCCGGGCAACAACGGAGAGGGCGAGACGTAAGTGCGGATCCTCTGCACCAACGACGACGGCATCCTGGCCTATGG
>CBIHMX010000670.1:0-2133 GCA_966211115.1 uncultured Gemmatimonadaceae bacterium
CGTTATGCAGCTCGGCAATCTCGCCCTTGAGCGCACCCTCCTCGCGAACGTCGGCCTTGCCGTCGCGGGCAGCGGCAGCACCTTCCGTGGCGCCGGTCGACAGCACCTGGTTGTCGCGCGAACCGTCGCGGTACACGGTCACGCCCTTGCACTTGGCCTCGTACGCCATCTCATAGATGGTCCGCACGTCGTCGCGCGTGGCGGTGTGGGCGAAGTTGGTGGTCTTGGAGATAGCCGAGTCGGTGAATTCCTGGAACGCGGCCTGCATCCGGATGTGATCGGCGGCGGCGATCTCGTTGGCGGTGATGAACACCTTCTGCCACTTGGCCGGGATCTCGGGGTGACGGACGGAACCAGTCTTCGCGATCCGCTCCATCAGCTCGTCGCTGTACCAGCCTTCCTGCCTGGCCACCGCGACGAAATCCTCGTTCACGTCAGGCATCATCACGCCGGCCTGGTTGCGCATGAACGCGACCGCGAAGATGGGCTCGAGGCCTGACGAGCAACCGCTGATGATCGAGATCGTTCCCGTTGGAGCAACGGTGGTGACGTTGCAGTTGCGGAGGAGCTGCTGGGGACGGATGCGCTTCCCCGCCTCGTCGCGCGCGCAGGTGGCGTCCGGCCCCCAGATGCTGCGAGCCCACTCCGGGAACGCGCCGCGCTGCTCGGCCATGCGCTGCGATTCCTTCTTGCTCTCGACGTCCACGAACTCCATCAGCTTGCGGCCGAACTCGAACCCTTCCTCGGAATCGTACGGGATGCCTAACCGGATCAGCGCGTCGGCAAAGCCCATCACGCCGAGGCCGATGCGGCGGATGCGCTTGGAGAGGATGTCGATCTCGGGGAGCGGGTACTTGTTGACGTCGATGATGTTGTCGAGGAAATGCGTGGACAGGTGGATGTCACGCCGGAGCGCGTCCCAGTCCAGCTTCCCGTCCTTTACATGGATGCCGACGTTGATGCTGCCCAGGTTGCAGACGTCGTACGCGAGCAGCGGCTGCTCACCGCACGGGTTGGTCGCTTCGTATTGCCCGAGGTGCGGGACCGGGTTGTAGCGGTTGGCTTCGTCGACGAAGAACACGCCAGGTTCACCGGTGCGCCACGCGCCCTCGATCATCTTGTCCCAGACCATCGTGGCGTCGAGCTGGCCGACGACCTTGTTGTGGTCGTGCGGATCGAGCAGGTCGTAGGACCCGCCAGCCTTGAGCGCGTTCATGAACTTGGTTGTGACCGCGACCGAGATATTGAAGTTGGTCACCTGCGTCAGGTCTTCCTTGCAGGTGATGAACTCCATGATGTCCGGGTGATCGACACGCAGGATGCCCATGTTGGCGCCGCGACGCGTGCCGCCCTGCTTCACCGCATCGGTCGAAGCGTCGTACAGTTTCATGAACGACACCGGACCCGACGCGACGCCGGTGGTCGAGCGGACCATCGAACCCTTCGCGCGCAGGCGCGAGAAGCCAAAGCCCGTGCCGCCGCCGCTCTGATGGATGAGCGCCATCGAACGCAACGTGTCGTAGATACCGTCATGGCCGTTGCTCAGCGAGTCAGCGACGGGCAACACGAAGCACGCCGAGAGCTGGCCCAAGGGCCTGCCGGCATTCATGAGCGTGGGGCTGTTAGGCAGGAAGCGCCGTTCGGTCATGAGGCGATAAAACGCCTCGGCGACTTCCTGGACGCCGCCATCGGTGGCGCCATACCGGCGATCGGCCTCGGCTACCACGGTCGCCACCCGCCAGAACAACTGTTCCGGCGTTTCTGTCGGCTTCCCCTTCGCATCCTTTATGAGGTACCGCTTCTCGAGGACCGTGCGAGCGTTGGCGGTGAGTGCGGTGGGGCCGGCAGGTGGCTTGGCAGCTAAGGGCATTCGTCGTTTCCCCCCTTCGAGGCGGACGGTCCAGAAAGCAAACGCGGATCCCGGGTTGCGATGCCGGATCCGCAGTGGGGGCGCATGGTAACCCCACTTGTGTGTCCACACAACAATCTGTGATCTCGTTGTGCCACAACAATTTACAATATTCGAGTCACTTTCTGTAGGGGCGATTCGCGTATCCGGAGATTTCCACAACGGCGAGTCCGGTGAACTCTAGTTGGCGCGGATTGATTTGTAAGTGAAGATGGTGCAACGAG
>CBIHMX010000671.1:0-2132 GCA_966211115.1 uncultured Gemmatimonadaceae bacterium
AGGCATTGAGCCGATAGGCTGCCGACGGCCATCATCCTGGCAACGCGCCACCTATTGAATTCACTCAACTCGCTTCATCAGGTAATCGCGCGCGCGCCCCGCTTGATCAGCCCCCACACGACGAGCGCCAGGCCGACGACCACCAGCAGATGGATGAGACCCGTGGCAAGCTTGAGCCCGAGCCAGAGCACGGCCCACGCGATGACCAGGATGATGCCTAACCAGACCGTTGGCATGGTGTAATCCTCTCGATCGAAAAGGGACAGATGAATGGCGGCCGCAGCAGTCGGCCACGCACCATCCACGTACCCCTCAATGCGGCGAAAAGCCTCGTCACGTCCTCCTCACGCAACCTTCCCCACGGGCTCGACTGTCTCAGGGTCCCTCCCCGGAGAGATCGTGATGTGGCCGAAAGTGGTAATCCTGGGCGTCGCGATCGTTGTTTCGATTGCTGCCCGAACTCCCCAGTCAACTGAACACACCTATCTCCTCCCCTTCCCGGCCGGTGACTCGGCACGACTGATCCAGGGGCCGAATGGACCGTATGGCCACACAGGACACGCCGAATGGGCATGGGACTTCGTGATGCCCGTTGGAAGTCCGGTGACGGCGGCGAAGCCGGGTGTCGTCGTTACCGTCGAGGAGCGCTTCGCCGATTTTACTCGTAAGGCAGGCGAAGAGAACTTCGTCATTGTCTCGCACGACGACTCGACGTTTGCGCGGTACTATCACCTGACCATCAACGGCGCACTGGTCGACGTCGGCGAGAAGGTGGCCGCTGGCGACACCATCGCCCGGAGCGGGAGCACAGGCGCCAGCGCCGGCCCTCACCTGCACTTCGACGTCACACGCGGGTGCTACCGTTGGGGGTGCCAGAGCATCAGGATCGGATTTTCGAACGCGTCGTCTGACTCACTGGTGGCAGGTAGGACTTACGTGGCGGCGCCGCCCGGGAGGAGCTGACGGCGCCCGGTAAGGCCAATGGTCGTTCGCTAACCTCAAGTAGCAAGCAGGGTTATGGTTCAGTTTGGCCTGATGTCACACCCCCAGGCCATCTTACCATCCATGACCAACGCCGCCCGTTAGCTCACCGTGCCCGCCCCCAAACCAACCCGCTGGCTCGACCTGGTCGCCTTCCTGCTCGACCGGCGCTACCCGGTCACACGCGAGCAGATCTTTGCGAAGGTCGGCGGCTACGACGGAGAACCGGAGTCGGCGCGCCGCAAGTTCGAGCGCGACAAGGACGAGCTCCGCGCGTCAGGCATCGACATCGAAACCGTCCCGATGCCTGGAGCGGCCGGCGATGAACCAGCCGCGGGGTACCGGCTCCGCCCGCGCAACGCTTACCTCCCGTACCTCGAGCTCATCGACTCGCCGGCGCCGGACCATTCCTACCAGGGTCTCGATCGCCTGTTGCTCTCGACGCCGGAACTCGAGACCCTCGACCGCGCCACGCGTTCGCTTGCCGCGCTCGATGCAACTCCCCTCGCCGCGGCCGCGGCCAGTGCCCGCCGCAAGCTCTCGTTCGATCTCCCCTTCACCTCCGATACGTCCGACCGCATCCTCGGCTGGCCCGTACCCGAACACGCTCGTCAGGCATTGGCGGTGCTGCAGGATGCGGTGGTCCAGCGACAGGCGATCTCCTGCCGCTACTACACCATGTCGCGGCGCGCCGAGTCGGTGCGCGAACTGGAGCCGTGGGGCCTGATGTTCCAATGGGGACGCTGGTACTGCGTGGCCCGGGCGCGCGACCGCGACGACGCGCGGATGTTTCGAGTCGACCGCATGCGTGATGTGAAGCGGTTGACCGGGCCCACCGCGCGGTTCGACGTGCCTGACGAGTTCGACATCAGAACGTTCGTCGACCTGTCGCCGTGGGAGTTCGGGTCGGGACCCATCAGCAAGGTGCAGGTGGCCTTCTCGTTTCCCGGGTCGCGCTGGGTGGTCACTCGCGGCCTCGGCCGGATCATCAGCGAGGAACCACGCGATACCGTCATCGAGTTCGAGGTTCGTGACGAAGACGCCTTCCTCCGCTGGATCCTGTCGTTCGGCAGGAAGGCGAACATCATTGATCCACCGTTGCTGCGCGAAACGCTCGACGCGCTCCGCGCCGACGTGGCCGCGTTGTACGC
>CBIHMX010000672.1:0-2132 GCA_966211115.1 uncultured Gemmatimonadaceae bacterium
ATCCCGGCGCCTACATGGTGCATTGCGGCAGGCCGCCGGTCACCATGCACATCATGCAGGGCATGTACTTCGCGATCATCGTCGATCCGCGCGCCGGCTGGGGCACGAAGGCCGACAAGGAGTTCGTCCTCGTGCAGAGCGAGTTCTACACCCGTGAAGACACGGCCACGCACCAGCACACGCCGGACTGGAACGCGGCGATGGCCAAGAACGCGTCGTACGTGACGTTCAATGGACGTTCGTTCCAGTACAAGGACCAGCCGCTGCAGGTGGACGTTGGCGATCGGGTGCGATTCTTCGTGGTGAACGCCGGTCCGACGTTCCGCAGTGACTTCCACATCGTCGGCGCCATCTTCGATCGTGTGTATCCCGACGGCACGCCGCGCAACATGCTCGAGCGCGTGCAGACCTGGACGATCCCGGCGGGCGGTGGCGCGGTCTTCGAGACGGTATTCGACAAGAATGCGTCCGGCGAGGGTCTCTATCCCTTCGTCACGCACAGCTTCGCCGATGCGGAGAAGGGTGCCGTCGGCATCATCAAGGTTGGTGTACCGAAGACCTTCACGACGATGAACCACTAACGGCAGTCTCCGCGGAGGTGCATCCAACGGATGCACAGCGGCGCCTGGGGAGTGCGATGTTGCACTTTCCGGGCGCCTCTTCTTTACAAGGCAGATTTGGCGCGGGTAGGTCAACTGCTGGAGGACCGAGTTGCCGCGGATTTGGCGAATCTTCGCGGATTTGGTTCCGTCGGTTTGCTGCCTTCATCTCGAATCGTTCGACAGCGCATGATCTGGCAACGATCGTCAGGCTTCGGAGAAAAAGGTAAAGGGGCCTGATGCCAAGCGGGGTTCGTGCCGTGCATGGCAAGCAATGGGTTCGTCTTGTGGTTTCGAAAAGACAAACCGCCAAGGACGCCAAGTGACGCCGAGGTCACGCCATTGGGTCTCGTCTCGCTGTCCGGGCGGCGACGGTGGATGTAGTTGTTCACCGAATCGCGCAACCTTGGCGATCTCGGCGTGCTTGGCGGTGAAAGAAGTGCACCAGGATCCGAATCAATTCGCGAAATCCGCGGTGACTCGCCTCTCCAGTCTGTTGACCTACCGCGGCAATCCAGCCCGTATCCGGTGACTCTTGCCCAAGCTGCAATGCCAGTACACGATGTGTAGTGCAATGGCCGACGCCTAACTGACCTTGATGCATGACTTGTTTCTAACGTTTCGCGGACTCCGGCGCTCGCCGGGGCTGACCTTCGCGATCGTCGTAACGCTTGGACTCGGGGTTGGCGCCAATGCGGCGCTGTTCACCGCGCTCGATCGCGTCTTCTTCCAGGCTCCCGCCGGGGTGCACGATCCCGGAGCCGTCAGGCGACTCTACGCCCGGATCTTCAACCAGGACGGCCCGCAATATGGACCGACTGGCCGGATCAACCCGTTCCTCACCACGAAGGATTATCTGGCGCTCGAGAGTGCGGTGCAGGGTGTTGCCCGTATCACCGGCGACTACCTGGATCGTGGTGAACGCCTCCAGCCCGGTGGCGAGCGCGTTCGCACGACATGGATCACGCGCGGCTACTTCGAGTTCCTGGGCGTGCGAGCCGCGCGTGGCCGCTTCTTCACGCCTGACGAGCTTCGCGTGCCAGGGGCGGCGGTGCCGGTCGTGGTGATCAGTGATGCGTTCTGGAGACGCCAGTTCGGCGCCGACCCATCTATTGTTGGCCGGACGCTGCGGTTAGGCAGCACGGTATATACGATCGCCGGCATCGCCCCGCGCGACTTCGAGGGCATCGAGCTCGAGGTGACTGACCTCTGGGCTCCACTGAATAACGTCGCCGGCGGCAACATCACGTCGCTCAAGGTCCTGGCCCGCCTCGAACCGGGAGCGAACGAACGCGCGCTCGAGCAGGTGCTGACCACCGGCTATCGGCGGGCGCACGCTGCCGACGAATCGGTCGACGACAGTTCGTCGATCATCGTCGCGCCGCTGCTTGCTGCGCGTGGTCCGGCCAGCGTCGGCGCCGTCAGGCCGATCTGCCAGCTCCGGGACCCGAGGGCGCGCATCTGGTCGATGAGCCGCTCGAGCAGCTCAACCGGGTCGCGGGTCGACGGCGGCTCCCACATCACCCGGCGTAG
>CBIHMX010000673.1:0-2115 GCA_966211115.1 uncultured Gemmatimonadaceae bacterium
GTCATAGCCGCCTCAACGGTACGGGAAAACCGCACCTGCGCACCCTCGATCAGCAATGTTTGAGGGTGCGCAGGTGCGGTTTTCCCGTACCGGTGAGGCGGCTATGACAGCGACGTTGCGTCGACTTACCGTGGGCGTGCTCTCCTGCGCGCTCGTCACCGCGGTCTATGGTCAGGAGCCGGCCGAGTGGCGAATCACGCGCGACCTGAAAATCGACGCCGCTGAAAACGATCTGAGTCCTATTTCGTTAATCGCAGTTGCTCCAAACGGGACAATCGCGCTGAGTCAGCAGCAGGACCGACAGGTCAGGTTCTTCAACGCCTCCGGAAAGTTTCTCGGTTCCTTCGGTCGAGGCGGACAGGGGCCCGGCGAATTCATGCGGCTCGGCCGAATGGTCTGGCTTGCAGACACCCTGGCCATCAATGACGGCAGCAACCGCCGTTACACGCTGATTTCACCAAGCCGCGATTTTGTTCGAACCGTTTCAACACAGGTTTCGATGTCGATGCGGTCGAGCCCCACAGTGAATGAGACGCGTTTCACGGGACTACCGCTCAATCTCGTCGCCGACGGGTCATTCGTGTTCTTCATGCAGCTCTACGAGGGACTACCGCAGCCTCCGTTGCCCGGTGGAGCGAAAGGGAAATCCGTACTGCTCTGGGTCGATTCAACCGGAGTTTTTCGTAACGTCATCGCCTGGCGTCCGGCGATCGACTGCACCGTTGCGTTTGAAGGCAGTCGAGGAGTACGGGGAGTTGTCGCGATCCCCTTCTGTCCAATGCTGCTGCAGGAAGTCGCTTCAGACGGCCGGCGAATCGGCCTTTCCTGGGTGGAACAGGGCAATGAACCTTCTTATCGGGTAGCTGTATTTCGCGTCAACGGCGATACGGTCTTCAATCGCCGTTATCTCTATCGCCCGGTGCGAATTTCACAGGCAGCAAGGGAGAGTGCCGTCGCTGCATTGTCGAAGAATCCCCAAGTCGCCCAAGCGCTGCGGAAAGGACAGCAACCCCAGACGTATCCACCGGTAGCCGGCTTTCTCCTTGGTGTGGACGAGACCACATGGGTCGAACTCATGAAATTGAAGGGTGATCGTATATGGAACGTGCTCGACCGGCGAGGCAATCCGATGGCGGAAGTCAAAGTGCCACGTAACGTTCAGGTCATGGTGGCATCACGTGAGGCAATCTGGGGAATAGAGACGGACGAAGGCGGTCTGCAACACATCGTCCGGTACGAAGTTAGCCGATAACGCTCAACGCCATGCGAAACGGGCACGAAATCGCCATCCGAAGACAGCGCAATCTGTGGCGGGTTGCTGCAATTGCTTTGGCGTGCATCCTACCCTCATTCTCGATGGCGCAGGAACCGGCTGAGTGGCGAGTCACGCGCGATCTCAGGATCGATGCGGCGCAGCATGACCTGACGCTCATCACGCCGCCGGGCGCGATGGCGGTATCGCGCTCTGGCGTCATCGCCGTCACGCAGAACCAGGACGGAACGATCCGCTTTTTCAGCGCCGACGGTGAGTCGTTAGGCTCGTTCGGACGGAAGGGCCAGGGCCCTGGGGAATTCCAGCAGATGACCCGCTTCATGTGGGCCGGCGACACGCTGGTCGTGTCTGACCAGCGGAGCCGGCGACTCACGCTGATTTCGCCCGATCGCAAGCTGTTGCGGACCGTCCCCTGGCTGACCGAGGTCTCGATGCCGTCGACGTCCGCGACCAGCGCGCCCCGGTTCATCGTGTCGTTTCCACGGATGCGGTTTGCCGATGGCGGCCAGCTGGTCAGCGTATCAGTTGCGACAGGCAGTCCGGAGCCTGCCTGGCCTGGTGGTGCCAGGGAAGGCACGCCTTTCCTCAGGGTGGATTCCGCCGGCAACTTCAAGCGTCTTCTCGCATGGAGTTCGCGCCGTCAGTGTTCGTCCTACTACGACGCGGGCAATGGCATGGGTTCCGGCACGCTGACTATTCCCTACTGTGCCCAGACGATCGAAGAGGTGAGTCCCGAGGGCGTGCTGCTGCTGACGATCGCTGAGCCGGGCAACACCAGTTCATATCGCGTCATGGCTCTCCGGGAAAACGGCGATACGGTTTTCAATCGTTCGTATCGCTAC
>CBIHMX010000674.1:0-2105 GCA_966211115.1 uncultured Gemmatimonadaceae bacterium
CGTCCCCCCCTGGGTCGCTCCCTGAAGCAAGGCCCTTGTTCCGAGCAGGCCTCCGGCCACGAGAACCGAACCAGAGAGCGCCAACCGAGCGTGCTTCATCAAAAGTGCCTCCAAGCGCGTATTTCCCCGGGGACCGCGCGGGGTGCAGAGTCACAACTCACCAGTCCACTGGTCACCTTAGCCCGATTCATTCTACGTTTCGACCCGCCAATCCGTTAGGTCGCTTTCGCTTGGTCGTTTCCCCCTCCCAGAATCCTGTTCGCTTCCGCCTTTCGCGACGTGCACTGCTCGTCGCGGGGCTGGTCGCTGTGGCTGGCGTTCCGGGTAGCCTCGAAGGTCACGAGGTCCCCGCCAATGTCGCGGTGCAGGTCTACGTCCACCCTGACGGCTCGCGGCTCCGGATCCTGGTCCGCGCGCCGCTCGAAGCGATGCGCGACGTGGTCTTTCCGCTCAAGGGGCCCGGCTACCTCGATTTCTCACGTCTCGACCAACAGCCGAAGGACGCTGCCCAGTTGTGGATTGCTGACTACCTCAGGCTTTACGAGAATGGTCGGGAACTCCCTGAGGAAACCGTGGTCGCCGCACGAGTCACGCTGACCGGCGACCGGTCCTTTGTCAGCTACGATTCCGCGCTGGGCGGCGTGCTCTCTCCCCCGTTACCGGCCGAAACCGAAGTCATGTGGAATCAGCTCCGGCTGGATGTCCTGCTGGAGGTGCCGATCACGAACCCGGACGCGCGCTTTTCAATAGATCCCGAGCTGGCGCACCTGGGTGTCAGTACGATCAGCGTGTTGCACTTCGTGACGCCCGACGGCCGCGAACGCGTGTTCCAGTACGACAGCAACCCCGGACTCGTCAGGCTCGACCCGTCCTGGTTCCAGGCGGCGGGCACGTTCGTGAAGCTGGGGTTTGAGCACATCCTGGGCGGATTCGACCACCTGCTGTTCGTGCTCTGCCTCGTGGTGCCGATCAGGAGGATCCGGCCGCTGATCGCCGTGATCACGGCGTTCACCCTCGCGCATTCCATCACCCTCATCGCGTCGGCGATGGGGTTTGCGCCCACGGCGCTCTGGTTCCCTCCCCTGGTCGAAACGCTGATCGCCGTGTCGATCGTGTACATGGCGCTGGAAAACATCGTCGGCGCCCGGCTCGATCGGCGCTGGCAGATCGCGTTCGCCTTTGGCCTGGTGCACGGGTTCGGGTTTTCCTTCGCGCTGCGCGAATCCCTGCAGTTCGCGGGCTCACACCTGCTGTCATCACTGCTCGCGTTCAACATGGGGGTCGAACTGGGCCAGCTCCTCGTGATCGCCATCGCGATCCCGATCCTGGCCGCCATGTTCCGCTGGGTCGTGCCGGAACGCATGGGTGGCATCGTCATTTCCGCCATCCTTGCCCACAGCGCCTGGCACTGGATGTCGGCCCGGTTCGCGACGCTGCGCGCGTACGAGGTGCGGTGGCCGGCGCTGGACGCGGCGTTGCTGGCGAGCGTCATGCGCGGTCTCCTGCTTTTGCTTATCGTCCTTGGCATCGGGTGGCTCGTATCGGGCGCGCTGACGCGCCTGACGCAGCCACCCAACATCGGAAATCGGGAATCGGGAATTCCTTCATGATATTTTCAGGCGCCAGAACCAACTGGACATTGCTGCTCACGGCCTGCATCCTCGTGTCGGCGAGCGACGCCGGCGCACAGGGTCCGTCGGCTGCTGCACAGCGTTCGACGAAGGAAGGCGTTTACAACAGGGACCAGTGGCTGCGTGGCCGTGACTTGTACGCGGGCCTGTGCACGGGCTGCCATCCGGCGGTCACGCATACCGGACCAACGTTCACGACGTCATGGGCCGGCAAGAAGTTGTCGGACCTGTTCGGGTACCTTCGCGAGCGAATGCCCAAGAACGACCCGGGCAGCCTGTCCGGGCAGGAATACGTGGACGTGATGTCGTACATGCTCCGGCTGAATGGGATGCCGCAGGGTCAGGATGAGCTGCCCGCCGATTCAGTCGCGTTGACCAGAATCCGGATCGACAGTTCGAGAGTCGCGCCGCCCAATTGACTCCTTCAATGAGGACCTTTCCATGGCGTTGAATACCCGTCGCATTGGTATGACG
>CBIHMX010000675.1:0-2103 GCA_966211115.1 uncultured Gemmatimonadaceae bacterium
TTCGACGACGCCGAAGACGTACGAGCTGTGCACGTGGGGTGGCAGCCGCGTCTCGAAACGAGACCCGGCCAGCGCCATGTAACCGCCCAGCGCATCCGTACGGACGAATCGCGCCGAACCGATGCGCGGAGACGGCAGTTGCTTGCCAGACATCGCAGAGGCGATCATGCACCGAATCTCGGAACGACCTGCACAATGCCGCCAGCATCGGGGGACGGAACGGCTCGTCACACAGCAGGATCGTTCCACTTCGGCGCTTGACGGGCGAACGATCCAAGCGGTCCTCGGCCACCCGGGGAGGGGGGAGCGCAGGTCGGGGCTCGGCGTGCGCCCCCGAAACTTCGCCACGCTGCAACTCCGTAGGGCGAAAACGGAACTCGCTCGAGGTCATCCGATGGACACCCTGCGGCAGGACATCCGTTACGCGCTGCGCGGCCTGCGCCGAGCCCCTGGCTTCACCACCGTTGCGATGCTCACGCTGGCGCTGGGCATTGGCGTCAACAGCGCGATCTTCAGCATCGTGAACGCGGTGCTCTTCCGGCCACTTCCGGTCGAACACCCGGAAGAACTGGTCAACATCTATGGCCATGCGTCGACTTCTTCGGCACACGAAACCCACTCGTACCCGAATTACCTCGAGTACCGGCAGCAGACGACGACCCTCTCGGACCTGGTCGCCTACTCGAACTTCTTTGCCCACGCCTCCTTCGAGGGAAGCTCGGACCTCGTCGTCGGTGAGCTCGTCAGCGACAATTACTTTTCGACGTTAGGCGTTCGCACGGCCGTTGGCCGCACGTTCACCGCGGACGAGTTCCTCGGGATGGGCGCGTCGCCGGTCGCCATCATCTCCGACGGAATGTGGCAGACGCGGTTCGGCGGCGATCTCGCCGCCATCGGCCGGCAGTTCCGGATGAACGGGCGCCCATACACGGTGATCGGGGTGGCGCCGCGGGCGTTCGGCGGCATGGTGCCGGCCGTGACGGCGCAGATGTGGGTTCCCGTGACCATGGCCGAGGAGGTAGAGCCGTTAGGCAACCAGCGCACCAGCGGGCGTTCGAGCGGCGACACACGGTTCGAGCAGCGCGGGCGTCACTGGCTTTCGTTCAAGGGGCGCATGAATCCCGGCGTCACGCCGGCACAGGTCCGCTCCGAGTTCGACGCCATGGTATCACGCTTGGGCGCTACGTATCCCGAAACGATGGAGCTCGAGCGGGTTGCCGTCGTGCCGACCGTCGACGTGCGGATCAATCCCGACGCCGACAGGACCATCGCCCCTGTGAGCCTCGTGATGGTGGGCGCAGTCTCACTCGTCCTGGTGGTCGCCTGCGCCACCCTCGCCAACCTGATGCTCGCCCGCGCCGCGGGCCGCCGACGCGAGATCTCGCTCCGTATCGCGCTCGGCGCCAACCGCACGCGATTGCTACGCCAGCTCGTCACCGAAAGCATGGTGCTCGCGATTGCGGGCGGGCTGGTCGCCCTGCCGCTGTCGGCCGGACTCGCCAGGCTGGTGGAGGGGGTAAAGCCGCCGCTGCCGATCGACCTCGGCCTCGATATCGCACCCGACTGGCGAGTGCTCGCCTTTACCCTGGGAACGGCCATCGTCACCGGGCTCCTGGTCGGGCTGCTTCCCGCCATTCGTGCCTCGCGGCCGGACCTGGTGCCGGCGCTCAAGGACGCGGGTGAGTGGATGGGCGGCAAGCGACGGCGCGTGGAGTTACGGGATGGGCTTGTCGTTATGCAGGTCGCGGTCTCGCTCGTACTCGTCGTGGCCGGTGCGCTCCTCGTACGGAGCCTTGGCGTTGCGGCGCGTGTCAACCTGGGCTTTGACGCCGACCGGATCGCGTTCATCGCGGTGGCGGGCGAGATGAACCAGCTCGACGGAGCGCAGGCCGGAATCTTCCTCGAGCAGGGACGCCAGCGGCTGCAGGCGATGCCGCAGGTCGAGGCCGTGGGGTTGGCGAGCCGGGTGCCGATGTCGCTCAACAACAATGGCTTCTCGGTTTTTATCGAGGGTCACCAGGCTTCGGCGGCCGATGAACCGTACCGGATCGATGGCGCGTATGTCGACGAACAGTACTTCGATGCCTTCGGCCTGCGCCTGGT
>CBIHMX010000676.1:0-2096 GCA_966211115.1 uncultured Gemmatimonadaceae bacterium
CGCTTCATCTTCACCGACCGCGCGGCGCTCGACCTTGCCGCGCGCGAGTATTACGTGAGCCGGGTGGCCGGTACGGAGGGACATGACAACATCTTCCGGCTCGACGCGGCGTTTGCGGTTCGCGTCAGCCCGCAACGCGCCCTCACCGTGCGCTACCTGTTGTCGCGACGCGACGCATTCTTCCCGGCAGTCGGCAGCCGGACGCAGATGCGTGGCACGTTAGGCCTGTTCTACACGATGCTCGGGCATGACCGGTTCGGCAGCGTCAAGCGCTGACCGATTCGAGAAATGCCCTGACGTCGCACGACCCCGGTAATCGTCACGGTCCCTGAGGAGCAGCGCCAGCGCGAGTGGGGCAACATAACTACCCGCGCGCTCGACAAATTCCCACACCGGTGCACCGCCGACAATGAAGAGAAACTCGGTCAGCAGCTTCCACGCACAGACGAACAGGAGCAGTCCAGTCATCGGACGCACGGCCACTGCCACCGCCAGCGCGATCTCGAACCACCCCACCATCCACGTCGTCTCCGGAGGAAGCCCGATCAACACGTAATGGCCGGTGAGCATCGCCTTGCTGGTGATGGCGCCGAGCGCGCCATGTCCGGCAAGCAGCACGACGGTGGTCCATTGAAGGACCAGGCGAACGTTCAGCAACGTCCGCTGATCGCTCGATGGAACGGACAGCAACCGACCCAGTGCACCGATGCCTCGAGGCATGCCGGTCAGGATCATGAGGGCGAAGGGAACCCCATAATTGCCGGCACGCTCCAGCGTCTCGAATACCGGCTCTCCCGACAGTGGCCGGAGGAGTGCCGTCCACAGCGCCCACACCGCCATGTAGACGAGCGGCAACCCACGCGGCGCAAACAGCACCGCCATGCCTGCCGTCACGTCGATGGCCCCAACGAGTGGCATCAACCGGTACGCCCACGACTCCGGAATCCCGACGACCCCGAAGTACGGCAACCAGGCGGCCTTGGTGATGAATCCGAAGGCGCCATGCCCGATGAAGCATAACGCGGCACCGACGCGCAAAGCCCAGTAGGCACCAATTCGGGCGCTGTCGGGGACGGCCGCCCGTGGAATCGCAAACGTCGTTTCACTCGTCACACCGGAACACTCGGCGCGTGGCGCAACGGCCTCAACGACCGGACTGACCAGCGGTCAGGTCGTGTTGCCTGCGGCTCCACCACGAGCGCGCCGCAGGAGCTCGACAACGTCACGAGCTTTCCGGCGGCTGATCGGCAGGCGCAATCCGTCGGTCAGCTCCACTTCGAGGCCCTTCGCCTTCCCGCGTTTCACCGCGCGCACGTGCGCGAGATTGATGCCGGCCGAACGGTGGATCCGGACGAAGTTCGATGGCCCGAGCCGCTCGAGGATCTGCGCCATCGATTCGCGCAGGACATGGCGCCGGCCGGCGGCGTGCACGACGACGTACGCCCCGTCGGCCTCGACCCAGGTGACGTCGCTCAGGTCCACTGTCGCCCCTCCCTGCCGGCCGCCTAACAGGATCCGCTCCGATCCCGGCTCCCCAAGTGTGCGGCGGATCCGGTCGAGCGCCGCCGAAAAGCGCTCCTGCGTCACCGGTTTCACCAGGTAGTCACTGGCCGCGACGTCGAAGGCCCGCGCCGCGTGCTGGGCGTGCGCGGTCACGAACACCACGTGCCTGACGAGTGAACGGATCACCTCCTGGACCTCGAATCCGTCGGCAAACGGCATGCGGATGTCGAGGAACACGACCTCCGGACGCAGCGCCCGCACGGTATCGGCCACCAGACGGCCATCGGCGCATTCACCTACCACTTCGAAATCGGGCGCCTCGTGCAGCAGTTGCCGGAGGCGCTGCCGGGCGAGCGTTTCGTCGTCGACGATGAGCGCGCCGTGACGTCGCATCATACGGCGACCGGTTCCACTGTGGCGACGGGCTTGGGGGCGCGCTTACCGGGAATGACGATCCGGACGGTTGCGCCACCGCCTTCACGCGCCCTCAACGAAAGCGATCCTCTGTCGCCATGGGCCGTCATCAGCCTTGCGCGCGTGGCGGAAAGACCGAGCCCCCTGCCCTTGCTCCTTGCTTCACCTTCTTCGAGTAC
>CBIHMX010000677.1:0-2090 GCA_966211115.1 uncultured Gemmatimonadaceae bacterium
GCCGGTCTTGAGGCCGAACATCGTGCGAACGAAGCTGCGGACGTTGCTCTGGTCGACGTGTTCGATCATCTCCATTTCGCCCTTGTCGAGCCAGATGCCGCCGCAGTCCTGGCAGCGGTCGATCTTCATGTGGTGGTGCTCGTGTTCCTCGAGCTGTCCGCCGCACTTGGGGCAACGCATGTAGTGCGAGGCACGCTCCGCCTTCGACCGCTCGGTATCGAGTTTGGCGCGCTGGGCCTTGATGAGGTCAGCGTCGAGTTTGACGAAGTATTCGTCCTCACCTTTTGTCGGCTTGAAGTCATCCATTGGTAGGAATAGTTGAATAGTTAAGCAGTTGAACAGTTGGGTCAGGCGGCGACGCGGGCGAGAATTGATTCGAACAGGCCGAGTCCGTCGGTGGAGCCTAACAACGGATCGACCGCATCCTCAGGGTGGGGCATGAGGCCGAGGACGTTGCCCTTGTCGTTCACGATGCCGGCGATGTCATTGAGCGAGCCGTTCGGGTTGGCCGCCGGCAGCGGATTGCCCTTCCGGTCCACGTAGCGGAACGCGACCTGGTTCCGGTCCTCGAGGTCCTTGAGGGTGTCGGCGTCGGCGGTGAAGCGACCATCACCGTGTGCGACCGGGACGCGAATGATCTGCCCCTCGGTGTACGCGTTGGTGAACAGTGTGCCCGCATTCTCCACGCGCAGGTTCACCCATTGGCTGGCGAACCGGAGGCTCGCGTTGCGGAGCAGCGCGCCCGGCAGGAGCTGCGCTTCACAGAGTATCTGGAAGCCGTTGCAGATGCCTAACACGGGGCCGCCGCGGCGCGCATGTTCGACCACCTCGCCCATGATGGGGCTGAAGCGCGCAATGGCGCCGGCCCGGAGGTAATCGCCGTAGCTGAATCCGCCGGGAAGGATGATGACATCCGCGCCCCGCAGGTCATGATCCTTGTGCCAGAGGTGGACGACCTCGGCGCCGGCCGCCTGCGCTGCCAGGCTGGCGTCCGGCTCGCGATTGGAACCGGGGAACGTGACGATACCAAACTTCACGACGCGCTCACTCCTGCGATTTCGTAGTCTTCGGTGACGGGGTTGGCGAGCAGCTTGTCGCACATGCCGCGCACGGATGTTTCAGCCGCTTTCGAATCGGCGGCATCGACGTCGAGGATGAGGTGTCGCCCGACGCGCGCCTCGCGCACCGCACCAAAGCCCAGCGCATGCAGCGCGTCAGCGACGGCCTTGCCCTGTGGATCGAGTACACCCTTTCGAGGGACGATATGGACTGCCACGCGATATCGCGTCATGCCGTGGGTTCCTTGTGAACGTTGCTGCCTTGTGGCTCGCCAGTGGGGCGGCCACCACGACGGCGCCGCCGCCGCTTCCTTGGAAATCCCGCGCCTTCCATGCCATCGGAATCTGCAAAGACGGCATCCTCCATATCATCTCCAGCGGGCATCCGATCGAGCAGTCCCGTGAACACCGTTCGCAACACGCCCCACGTCACGTAGGCCATCATCGCGGGGAAGAAAAACGGCTTCGGGAGAAAGATCACGCCGAAGAGCGTCCCGCCAACGATCAAGGTGCCGAGGATCTCGCGGAACGTCCGGTAGCCGATCAGTGGCACCGCGGCATAGCGGACCTGGCTGATCATGAGGAAAGCCAGGCCGACCATGATGAATCGCAGCATCACCGGCCACGGGAGATCGGCGAGCAACGTGGTCTGGTACAGCGGCGACTCACGGAACCAGTAGTACGTGGCCAGCGTCATCCCGGCCATGGGACTCGGCAGCCCATTGAAGTACGCCTTGGCTCGCCCCGCCTGTTCCACGTTGAAGCGCGCCAGCCGGATCACGGCGCACATCGTGAAGAAATAGCAGAAGACCCATTCCCAGCCGTGCGGGTGGTACACGGCGAAGAACATGACCAAGCTGGTCGCCTCGCTGCGCGTGGAGCGCAATGGGAAGCCGGCCGGCCTCATGACCGCCGAGATGCGCTCCTACCGGCAGCGCCAGGAGACGAGCACCGAGGTGGGGATCCGCCGCGCCTGGAACGAGGACCTCTACCTCATCTTCGCGGGCGTGCAGGACCCGAACGGCGTGGTGA
>CBIHMX010000678.1:0-2083 GCA_966211115.1 uncultured Gemmatimonadaceae bacterium
GTGGGTCACCGTCGAGCGGGGGACATTCAACCGGTCAGTATTCACGTAGAGCGCGCGCGCCAGTGAATCCGCCCGCCTGGCCGGCACACCAACGACGTGGTAGCGCGCATCCGAGGACGTGGTGGCCGGTGCATAACGAACGCTGCCACCCGCGGCGAGCGCGGCATTCATCAACCGGAAGGCGTTGTTCTGCGCCGGATCCAGTGACAACACGCTTCCCCTGCCATTCACCATCGCTGGTGGCGGGACGATTCCAGCCGCCATCGCGTTGGTCGTGAACGGATACTGGTCTGACGCGCCCCACGCGTCCGCGGTTCCCTGCACGAGCGACATCGCTGACCGGAACGCCGCGCTCAACGGCGTCTTCGCCTCGACCGCGTTCACATTCATCTGGTATGGCAGCGTCCACCCGGCGGCGTCGTATGGCAGGTCGTCGCCCATGTCGGGGTACTTCTGCGCCTCGAGCAACTCGCGCACGAGTGGCGCGAATTCCTGGTCGAGCGGCACCACCCACGTGCCGGCCGGGTACGCCGTGCCCTCGTGGGTGGCTTCGCTGCCTAACTGCATGACGCGGACGCCGAGGAAGGCGAGCCGGCGGAGCATCTCGACGGGCGCCATCGGATCGCGCTGCTGCTGCGGGACGATCCACGCGTACGGACCGGACGCCCGGTGCATGGCGATGGCGTCCCGGCCCGACTGGTAGCGATTGTAGAGCACTTCCTCGCCGAACTTGGCCGCATAACGAAGCGTGGCCAGCGACGCGGTGACCATGTAGTCGACCTGATCCTTGAGCGTCCAGCGTCCTTCCTTCCATGGACTGCTGTACATCGACGTTGGCAGCAGGGCGCGATAACTGGCCGGGAGCTGGTCCACGGTGCTGGTGCGCGGGATGCCGCAGTTGCCGCCCTGCGTTTCCGTCCACCAGGACGCGATGTGCTGGTACATCGGCATGTAGTCGATGTAGCCCGGGTAATAGGCGTCGAAGGTCGCCAGCATGTGTACGGCGCCCGACTTGCCTGTCTGGTCCAGCTCCTGCGCGATTCGCGTGCCGATCGAGTTCACGGTACGCGACATGATGGGCGGTGCGTAGAGGCCGATGGGATCGGCGAATGGCGGGATCCAGATACGCGTCGGGAAGGGGGACGACTGATGGTGCACGTAGATGATCTGCGGTTCCCACTCACGCCAGGTGCGCGCGACCACGCGCGATTCGACCACGTTCAGCATGTAACTGTCGCGGTTGTTGTCGTGGCCGATGTATTTCTGGTACAGCTCCATGCGTCCCGGATTTCGTCCGGCGAGCGCCTCACGGCACCAGTTGACGACAATGTCCTGCCCGTCGGGGTTGATGCTTGGCCACAGAAACAGGACCGTGTTGTCGAGGATTTCCTTCATGGCCGGGTCGTTCGCCTTCGACAGCAGTTCGTACGCGAGTTGCGGCGTGTGTTGCGAGCCGGCGATTTCCGATGCGTGCAGTCCGCCACTGATGTCGACCAGCGGAAGGCCCTCGCGGGCGAGCTGGCGCGCTTCGGCGTCGCTCAAGCCCTCGGGCCGCGCGATGCGCTGGTTGATGCGTCGCAGGTCATCGATGCGCGCGAGGTTCGCGGGCGAGGAGATGAGCACTGCCGTCCATGGCTTTCCGAAGGACGTCTTGCCGACGTCGATCAGGCGGACGTGCGGGTTGGCGGCAGCGAGTCGACGGAAGTACTCGACTGACTGCTCGTATGTAAACAATTGGGAATCGGCCCCGACCTCGAACCCGAAGACGGTGGCCGGTGAGGGCACCGAGGGCACCTGGGCAATCGCCGAAACCGGGAGAAGGCAAGCGAACAGCAGGGCTATCCGGAACATCGAGTTCTCCAGGCGGATTTGTGGCGGATTTACACGGATACACACCAGAACTGCGAGTCACCGCGGATTTGGCGAATTTTCGCGGAGCGGCAATTCTGGGACGAGAACAAAGGCCGATCTGGATCATCATAAACAACGTGGATCTAGCAGCTTTAAGCGGACTGAACTTGTTAAAAAAAATAGATAGCCGTATCCGCGCGAATTCGCCGAATCCGCGAAAACTCGCAGTTCA
>CBIHMX010000679.1:0-2082 GCA_966211115.1 uncultured Gemmatimonadaceae bacterium
CCATGGTTACTTCGAGGCCATGGGAATCCCGGTCATCAAGGGGCGGGCGTTCACCGACGAGGATGCCACGGCGACCATGACGCCGCTCGTGATCAGCCGCAGCCTGGAAATGCTGTTGTTCCCGGATGGCAAGGACCCGTTAGGCACAAGGCTCCGGTTCGGTCCCGCGTCGCCGTGGATGCCGATCATCGGTGTCGTAGCCGACGCGAAGAACAGGAGCCTGACCGAGCCATCGCGTCCGGAGTTCTACACGCCGGGCCTCGGTACGTACTCGTTCCTGGAGTTCAGGACCGAGCTGACGATCGTGGCGCGCACGAGCAGCAACGCCATGGCGCTGGCCGGATCGCTGCGCCGGGTAGTAAGGGAAACGGCGCCCGACATCGCGACATACAACGTGGCGACGCTCGATGACGTCATTGCCGTGGCACGCGAGCGGGTCACGACCGCAACGCAGATCATGACCGGCTATGCGGTGCTGGCGCTCCTGCTGGCGGTCGCCGGGACGTACGCCTTGCTGGCGTACCTGGTGAGCCAGCGCCGCCATGAACTCGCGGTTCGCCTGGCGCTCGGCGCGACCACGCAGGACCTCGTCCGCCTCGTCGGCCGAGAATGCGCGGGGCTCGTTGGACTCGGTGTGCTGCTTGGACTCGCTGGTGCAGTCGCGACATCGCGGATGCTTGCGGGCTTGCTGTACGGAGTCGGCACGCTCGATCCACTGGTGACCGTTGCCGTCCTCGGTGTCGCGGCACTGGCGGGCATCGCCGCCGCCCTTATTCCCGCGCGTCGCGCGAGCCGGGTCGATCCTGGCCTGGCGTTGCGTCCGGGTGGATGACGCGAGCGAGATTAGCTTTTCACCGGTGAAGCGTGCCCTCCCGCTGATTGGCATCCTCAGTTCTCTGGCGCTCGGCGCGTCGATCGTCAGGGGGCTGGCGCAGCTCCAGCTGTTGTCGTCGATGGGAGGATCGCTCACGGCGCGCACCGTCGTGCTGCTGGAAGTCGGCAACTGGCTTGGCTGGTCGGTCTGGGGTGTGCTGCTCGTCGTGTTGATGCGGGGGGCGAACGCTCGTCAGGCAGGGATTGCAACGAGTTTCGTCGTTGGCGGTGCCCTCGCGTTGGCACCGATGGTCGTCGTGCCGATCTTGTCGAGTCCCTGGCACTGGCTCGTGACGTATTCACCCGGAGTGCTTCATTCCGCGGCGCACATCATGGGACATAACCTCCCCACGAACCTGCTGCTTGGCGTGGCGATGGTGGCGGTCGTGCAGGGTAGCACGAATCGCGAGCGCACGCGCCGGCTCGAGCAGACCGCCGCCGATCTGCGCGCGCAACTCGCCGAATCGCAACTGGCGGTGCTGCGGGCGCGACTCGATCCGCACTTCCTTTTCAACGCCTTGAACAGCGCGATGGTGCTTGCTCGCCGGGGAGAGACCCGCAAGGTGGAACAGTTGCTCGACCATCTGTCGATGCTGCTTCGTCATTCACTCGAGCAGGCAAGTGCACAGCTCGTCCCGTTGCGCGTGGAACTGGAAGTTCTGCGTCATTACGTCGACATCGAACAAGTCCGCCACGGCGATCGGTTGGTCGTGCGGTGGAACCTGGCGCGTGGTCTGGAAGACAAGCTCGTTCCATCGATGGTGCTGCAGCCGATTGTCGAAAACGCCATCCAGCATGGACTGACGGATCCATCGCGTCCGCTGACGGTGGAGATTGGGGTGCAAGCCGAGGGCGACGGTCTTGTGCTGAGCGTCGAGGACGACGGTGAAGGATTGTCGGCCACCGGCTCGCCGGTGCCGGAGGAGGGAATCGGGCTTGGGCACACACGCGCGAGACTGGCGGGTCTGTACGGCGAACGCGCCCGGCTGAGACTGGAAGCCTCCGAAGGTGGTCGCGGGGCGCGAGTCACGATCGTCCTGCCTGACGAGTCGCGGCAGCGCGCAACATGACCACGCTTCGAGTGATGGTCGTGGACGATGAGCCGCTGGCGCGGGAAGGGCTGGCCGAGCTGCTGAACGCCGTGCCGGACGTGACGGTCATCGGGTGTCTCCTCGGGTGGGGCGGTGGGTCAGTTCGGGCGGTGCGGGA
>CBIHMX010000680.1:0-2082 GCA_966211115.1 uncultured Gemmatimonadaceae bacterium
CCCGATTCCCGATTCCCGATTCCCGATTCCCGATTCCCGATTCCCGATTCCCGAAATTCCTGATGCCGAGTTTACGGAATTCATTGCTCTGGCCAATGCTCTGGAAGGAACTCGTCCAGATGCGCCGCGATCGGTTCACGCTCGGCATGCTGGTCGGCATTCCTGCGATCCAGCTCCTGCTGTTCGGCTTTGCGATCCGCATGGAGGTGCGTCACCTGCCGGCGGTCGTGCTCGACGAGTCACGGAGTGCGGAAAGCAGGGCCCTCACGCAGGCGATGATCAACACCGGCAATTTCGACCTGCTCGGTCCGGTGGCCGATCGGTCGGAGATGCAGCGTCTCATCGAGCGCGGCGATGCTCGCGCGGCCATCGTCATCCCACCGGAGTTCGAGACCGACCTGCTCCGGCGACGCACCGCCACCGCCCAGGTCATCATCGACGCCGCGGATCCACTGGCCTCGCAGGCGGCGATCGGCGCGGCCGCCTTGGCATCGGCATCGCGCAACGCGGCCCTCGCGCCACCTTCGGTGCGCACCAACCGGCTCGAGATCCGAGTCAGGCCGTGGTACAACCCGGCGCTGGAAAGCTCGATCTACATCGTGCCCGGTGTCGCAGGCCTGATCCTCACGTTGACGTTGTCGGCGATCACATCGATGTCGATCGTCCGCGAGCGGGAGCGGGGAACGCTCGAGCAGTTGATCGTTACCCCCGTCTCGCGCGCCGGGTTGATGCTCGGCAAGCTCCTGCCGTTCGTGATCGTCGGCTACGTTCAGATCACCGTCATCCTGCTGCTGGGACGCTTCGCGTTCGACGTTCCGCTGCGCGGCAGCCTGCTACTGCTGTATGCCACCAGCGCGCCGTTCATCGTCGCCAGCCTCGCGTTAGGCATGTTCATCTCCACCGCGGTGAAGACGCAGATCCAGGCCATGCAGCTTTCCTTCCTGGTCATCCTGCCGTCGGTGCTGCTGTCGGGCTTCATGTTCCCGCGCGAGGCCATGCCCACGGCCGCACAGTGGATCGGGAACCTCATCCCGCTGACGTACTTCCTCCGGATTCTCCGCGGCCTGCTGCTGAAGGGGTCTGGCTTGGACGCGATCTGGCCGGATGTGCTCGCGCTCTCGGTGTTCGCGGTCGTCCTGGTGACGCTGAGTGCCGTTCGCTTCCGGAAGTCGCTCGACTAGGCTGACATCATGGCCCCGTAGCGCAGGTGGTACCGATAACCGTCAGTCTGCCCGCAACAGCAGATCCGGCTTGGTATCACCCAGGCGTAATGCTGTCACGCGCAGTCGTTCACGCGACCAGTCAGGCTCCACAGAAACCACGGTGACGGGCGCAAGCTGACCGAGTCGTCGCGCCGTCGCATAATGTGGATTGGACGCGAGCGCCGAGTCCGCGCGATGGGCGAGTTGCGCATCGGCGCCTGAATCCCGGTCGGACGAAACGAGAAGCTCATAACGCGCCCCGCCGTCACCATTCCTGGCCCGCAGCGCGACGTATGCAGGTCGCGCTTGCTGCTCCCACAGCGCACCCAGCACGGATGCGACGAATGCCTCACTGATCTTTTCGCCTCGCAGGTCGCTGACGCGGCCAGCTCGGCCAAGGAATCGCAACACCGGTGTGGCCGCGAGGTGGCCGGTACACTCCACCATGTCACCGAGCCGGTAGCGCCAGAACCCGCCGTCCGTGGTGACGACGACTTCGTACGTATGTCCGCGCTCCAGTTGATGCGCACCACACACGCTGCCGCGTTCGTCGATGAACTCGAAATAGTGAGAGGTCAGGGCGAGCGGGGTCGATCCCCGCCAGGGAATCGTCACGACGGCTTCCGTGGCAAGCAGCCCCTTTGCCTGGACGAGAATTCCCGGTAACTGCCTGACGAGTTCACGGTATCCCGACTCCGCTGCCTGCTCGCCCCAGCAACTGAGCACCTGCAGGTGCGGCCACCAGCGGCTCCAGTTCTGCGCGCCGATGCGCTGGAGTTCCCTGGCGCGGGGAGCGTCAGCCCTGGTCATCCATGCCTGCGACGGGTTCACGTGTGACTGCCACGGACACGTTCCCGATTCGATCGCGTCGAGCAGCTCG
>CBIHMX010000681.1:0-2071 GCA_966211115.1 uncultured Gemmatimonadaceae bacterium
CCGTGAGGCCGTGAGGGCGTGAGGGCGTGAGGGCGTGAGGGCGTGAGGGCGTGAAGTTGCGCGGTCGCTGTCGTTCTTACCTGCCGATCCCCCATCGGACCGAAAAAGACGCGGTGCGGCCCGTAAACCCCGGCCAGTCGGGGCCAAGACGGCGATCAAGGGCGTTGGAGACCTCGGCGCTTACCTCCAGCCCGCCACCGAATTCTCTCGCGAGCCGGGCCCCCACCTGCGGGAAAGCGGCGCGGTAGGCGGTGACGCCGGCAGGATCCTCGGAAATTGGCGTGCGGCCGACGTACGTCGTGCGCAGGGAGACCGTGGTCGAAAGAATGGCTGGACCGGTGAGAACGGCCCGTGCCGTGACCGGGGCCCGGCCAAACAGCGAGCGCCCGGTTGATTCGTCGCGGGTCCACAGGCGTTCGCCCCCGAGCTCGACCCGCCAGTCGCGTACCAGTACGCCGGCTTCCACTTCCAGGCCGCGACTCCACCCGCGTGCCACGTTGCCGTAGGTGAACACCCCGTTCGCGTCCTGGGCGAGCGTCTCGATGAAGTCGCGGTAATTCGCGTTGAACGCCGTCGCCCGGGCGAATGCGGTCGCGCCGGTCCACTCGCCACCTAACGACATGCTCGTCGAGCGCTCCGGCCGAAGATCCGGATTGCCCTCGACCGCGTATCCCGCCGCATCGTTCGCGAAGGACAGGTACAGTTCCTTGAAGTCGGGGGCCCGGAAGCCGCGTCCAACCGAGGCCCGCAGCGCGACGCCGTCCGACGGCCGGAACAGGAACGCGAGGCGCGGCGCGAGGAACTCGCCCCAACGGTCGCTGACCGACAGCCGAGCGCCGGGTGTCACCAGCAAGGCGCCTAACGGCAAGGTCGCCTGGGCAAACGGTTCGACTCCCGTAATCGCCGTGACGTCCTCCGACAGCCGGTCGGCGGCTATCCACTCCCGGCGAAGGGAAACGCCGGCGTCCACGACACTCGAACCGCGCGTGCCGCTCCAGTTCAATTCACCCTGCACCAGTCGCTGGCGATCCCGGGCGCCACTGTCGGTCGCGGGCACGTCGCGCGTGGACGCACGCGAAAGATGATCGAACGTGGACGCGGACAGCGTGAGGTTGAATCGATCGTTGCGCGTATCCTGGTATGCCGCGAGGCGCAGCGACGACTGGACGTTGTCGCCGAAATGAAAGAGTTGGCCCGTGCGGTAACGCTGCCGCTCGATCACGCCGAGTGCGCCCGACTCGATGTGGCGCGCCGAGTCGATGTCCCATCGCATTCGTACGGCGCCGTTGCCGCGCCGCGAGTACGTCGACTGGTCGGACGACATCCCTCCGACCAGGTCAACTCCGCTATACCCGGCGTCCATCGCCATCGACACCGAACCTCGACGCCAGCCGGCATCCGCATCGAGCGCGGTGCGGCCATGCGATCCCATGGTCGAGGAAATGCCCGCCACTGAACCGGCGCTGGGCGCCGGCCGGCTGATCAGGTTGATCACGCCTCCGATCGCGTCCGTGCCGTACAGGGTCGACTGCGGTCCCTTCACGATTTCGATCCGGTCCAGGTTGGCGATCGGGATCCGCGAGAGGTCCAGCACGCCGTTGATACGGCCAACCAATGGCTGACCATCGAGCAGGATGAGCACCCGCCGCGCCGTGAATCCTCTCAGTTGAACGCTGGCGCCCGCCGGAACGCCGCCGTCTGATTGGATGCCGACGCGCTCTGCCAGCAGCGCCGACAGGTCCGGTGGACCGCGTCGAATGTCTTCCGACGTGATGACTTCGGTTTCCACCACCGCGTCAGCGAGTCGCTGTTCACGGCGCGCGGCCGTCACGATGATCTCATCGAGCGGCACGATGGCTTTCGTCAGGCTGAGGCGGATGGTGACGCGCGCATCGCCAACCTCGAACAGCGTATCGCGAGGCTGGAAGCCGATGGCTTTCACCGCCAGGCGATGCCTTCCCGCCGGTACGGTCCCGTTCCATGACCCGGAGCGATCCGTCCTGCCTGACGAGAGAACGCCATCGACCGTGATCGACGCACCGGTGATTGGCCGCGCGTCGGTGCCGGAAGC
>CBIHMX010000682.1:0-2068 GCA_966211115.1 uncultured Gemmatimonadaceae bacterium
CTTCGGAACTCGCGCCGAACGATTTGAGTTCGTTGGCGAGGGTGTGCAGTCGAGCGCCATCCCGTGCGACCAGGACCAGGTCGTAGCCTTTCCTGGCGAGTTGCATCGCGAACTCACGTCCAAGCCCGGCCGAGGCACCGGTGACCATGGCTGTCCGGCGGGTCGAACCGTTGGTGTCGTTCAAGGTCTGGACACTCTTACAGGGGAATTCACGGAGCGAAGAAAATGAGTCCTGATGCCGGGAGTAACCATGACTGATGCATTGAATACCGTGCGCACCATCGTCGCGTCGTCGCTCGACTGGGACCAGGCCCATGCGACCTTTGACGCCGCGGTCGCAAACCTCCCGCCCGCCCTTCGGGGGAAGCGACCGGACCACTCGCCGCATTCGGTCTGGGAACTCGTCGAACATTTGCGCATCGCGAACGAAGATCTCGCCGACTACATGGAGCGCCAAGACCACCCGGTCATGAAATGGCCTGACGATTACTGGCCGCCGACCCCCGAACCGCCATCAGACGCGGCCTGGGAGGAGAGCCTGTCCGCGTTTCGCGGGGACGTTCAACGGTTGAAGGCGATCGCTGCGCGGACCGATCTTGACCTGACGGCCACCATTCCCTGGGGCGAGTGGCGCACGTACCTCCGCACGATCCTCGTTGCGGTGGATCACAATGCCTACCACGTAGGCCAGATCGTGCTGGTCCGGAAGCTTCTTGGGGCGTGGCCATGAGGCCGAGTGCGTAAGCCGGCGGAGTGATGGCGGGCTCGGGCGCGGGTGCTACCTTATTTCCTGACCGTGACCGAACTCCAGACGCGCCTCCAGGAAGTACTCGGTAGCAGCTATCGCCTCGAGCGGGAGCTCGGTGGGGGTGGAATGAGCCGCGTCTTCCTGGCCGAAGAAGTGGATCTGGCCCGCAAGGTGGTCGTCAAAGTCCTGCCGCCGGATATGGCGGCCGGGTTGAACGCCGAACGGTTCAAGCGCGAAATACAGTTGGCGGCGTCGCTGCAGCATCCCCATATCGTCCCGCTGATCGCATCCGGTCGAACCGGCGACATCGTCTGGTACACGATGCCGTTCATCGAAGGGGAATCGTTGCGGGCCAAGCTGGCTCGTGAACGCGAACTGCCGGTGAGTGACGCGGTGCGGATCCTCAAGGACGTCGCTGACGCCTTGTCGTACGCCCACGACCACGGCGTGGTGCATCGCGACATCAAGCCGGACAACGTGCTGATTACCGGCCGGCATGCCGTCGTCACCGACTTCGGCGTGGCCAAGGCTGTGAGTGCGTCGACCGGCGAATCGTCGCTGACGTCCGTCGGCATCGCGTTAGGCACGCCGGCCTACATGTCGCCCGAGCAGGCGTCGGCTGACCCGAACGTCGACCACCGGGCCGACATCTACAGCCTCGGCGCGATGGCGTACGAGATGCTGAGCGGCACGCCGCCGTTCTCGGGGCCGCCGCCGCTGGTGCTCGCCGCGCACGTGACGCAGGCGCCCGATCCAGTGACCCAGCGTCGTGCCACGGTGCCGCCGGCGCTGGCCACGCTGATCATGCGCGCGCTGGAGAAGAAACCGGCCGATCGCTGGCAATCAGCGAGCGAACTGCACCAGCAGTTCGAGCTCATGGCGACGCCGAGTGGTGGTGCACAGCCAACGACCGCTACCCCGGCAACGAAGGCATCGGGTCCCGTTTCCCGTCGGACGCTCGCGATGGCGGCCGGCGCGCTGGTCGTCGTGCTTGGAGCGGTCGGGATCCTGAAGATGAAACCCGCGACCGGTATCGATGACGTCGCGCTCGACCCGCGCGTCGTGGCGGTGCTTCCGTTCCGCGTTGCCGGCGCCGACCAGAGCCTCCACTACCTGCGGCAGGGCATGCTCGACCTGTTGCAGGCGAAGCTGACCGGTGAAGGAGGTCCGCGGGCGGCGGACGCGCGTTCCGTTCTGGCAGCCTTTCGCGATGCGGGCGGCACAGACGCCAACGACGTCGCCGACGATGGACTGGCCAGTATCGCCCGCAAGGTCGGGGCAGCGCGGGTGGTTCAGGGAAGTATCGTCGGACCGCCGGAC
>CBIHMX010000683.1:0-2064 GCA_966211115.1 uncultured Gemmatimonadaceae bacterium
CATTCCGGTGCGGGGGATTCCCACCCGGGCGGCATTCGTGGGAGCGATGACCGCCGGGATCGTCTTCGAGGCGACGCGCATCGGTTATGCCGCATTGACCGACGTCCTGTCACCCGCCACGATCTATACCGGGACGCTGTACACCATCATCTCGGTCGTCTTCTGGATGTACTACTCGGCGATCATTTTCCTGGTCGGCGCCGAGGTGGCGCGGGTTTATGAAATCCGGAATGTCTCCGCCGTCTGACTTCCGGCGGCCGGATGCAACGGCGCAGATTACGCCATGCAGAGCGATTTACGCAGCGACACCGTCACGAAGCCGACCGCCGGCATGCGCCGGGCCATCGCCAGCGCCGAAGTCGGCGATGATTATCTCGATGGCGACCCGACGACGCGCAAGCTCGAGGAACAGGTAGCCCATCTCCTGGGCAAGGAGCGCGCCCTGTTTTTCCCGAGCGGCACGATGGCCAATCAGTGCGCGATCGCGGTCCTGAGTGAACGGGGCACCGAGATCTACGCCGATCAGTTCTCGCACATTGTCGAGCGCGAGATGGCTGGCGCCGCGGGCCTGGCGGGTGTCCAGATCCGGACCGTGCGCAGCGAGGGACCGATGATGGACGCCGCGTCTCTGTCGCGCGCGTTCCGGCCCTTCGATCCCTACCTGCCGCGCGCGACGATGGTCTGCCTGGAGAACACGCACAACAGCGCCGGCGGCATGGTCACTCCGGTCGCCGGCATTCGCGCGATGCACGACGTGGCACGTGAACGCGGGTGCCGCGTGCACCTCGATGGCGCCCGTCTCTGGAATGCATCGGTCGCATCGGGCAGTTCACTCGCCGAATTTGCCGAGTGGTCGGACACGGTGATGGTGTCCTTCTCCAAGGGGCTGGGCGGCCCGGCCGGCGCCATCCTTGCCGGCGACGACGAAACCATGCATCGCGCCAACGAGGTGCGAAAGCGGTTAGGCGGCGTGATGCGGCAGAGCGGCATCCTCGCGTCGGCCGCGCTATACGGCCTGGAGCATCATTTCGCCCGGCTCGCCGAGGATCATGCGCGCGCCGCGGATTTCGCATATGTCGTCGATCGCGCGATCGCCGCGACCGTCATGCCGCCGGAAACGAACATCGTCATGGTGGACCTGGCACCTGGACTCGATGCCGCGAACGTCGCCCGGAAGGTCGCGCGGGAAGGCGTGCTGGTGTCGGTCTGGACACCCTCACGCCTCCGGATGGTGCTGCACCTCGATATCTCGGAGGACGAAGCCCGCACGGCGGCGCTGGCGCTGCTGGATGCGCTCGACGAGGCGTGGCGTGAGCTCGGAGATACCTCGGATTGGCCGGTGGTGATGTCGCGGCAGTAAGGCGATTTCCCGGTCGCGACCGGGCGGTAAACGGCTTAGTTTTCCCGTTGCTCCAGGTCCCGAAGGGCGCGAGCCCATCAACTCCGTCAGGACCCCGAAGGTAGCAGCGGCACGTGGTGTCTTTCGTCGCTTCGTCAGGCCTGGAGTATGCCGCGGGATTCCATGCATTCGTGCAGGAGCCCGCGGCAATCATTTCCAGCAGAGCAACCGAGCAACCAGCGTGATTTCCCTGGCGCGCCGTTACCGGCCCAAGAGCTTCGCGGACGTCGCCGTCCAGACGCACGTGTCCAATACGTTGCGCGGCGCGATTGCCCGCGGACGCGTGGCGCATGGGTACCTGCTCTGCGGACCGCGCGGCACGGGCAAGACCACCCTCGCTCGCGTGCTGGCAATGGCGCTCAACTGCGAACAGCGGGACAGCTCGGGCGAGCCGTGCGGTCAGTGCACGTCCTGCGTGCGGATCTGGTCGGGATCGTCGAGTCTCGACGTCGTCGAGATCGACGCGGCATCGAACCGCGGCGTCGACGACGCACGGGAACTGCGCGAGCGCGCGATGTACGCCCCGTCGGGCGAGAATCGCTGGAAGGTCTACATCATCGACGAAGCGCACAAGCTCACCCTAGAGGCTAGGACTGAGCTCCTCAAGATCCTCGAGGAAAAGCCGCCGCGGGTCGTGTACGTCTAAGCCAACACCGAGCCGAATA
>CBIHMX010000684.1:0-2062 GCA_966211115.1 uncultured Gemmatimonadaceae bacterium
CGCCGAGCACAAGGACTGGTGCAGCATTCTGCGGACGCAGCGCGAGCGCGACGCCAGGGCGGCCCAACCGGAGCGCGCCTAGCTCACAGCCCGCTTGGCCAGCCAGCTCGCGCGCGCCGCCCTCAACGGCGTGTGCGACAATGCGTATGAGCATTAGAGCAGGAGGCGTCATGAACCAGCCTCAGCAGTGCGCCCACCCCGGTTGTTCCTGCACCGTCCCCGCGAATGGAGAGTTCGGAAGATACTGTTCCGAGCACTGCAAGGACGCGAAGACTTTGACGGAGTTGCGCTGCGGCTGCCGCCATAGCGGGTGCGGCTGACCGCCGGCCGCCTTGCGTCGCTGGGCAACGGTGTACGCGCTCAGGCTTAGCGTCGACCGGGCTCGCCCATCACCCGCGCCAGCTTCACTCGCACCGACGCCACCTGCCTCGCAATCGGCGGATCCGGATCCTTGAACACGTCGATAGACCGCCGGTAGTATTCCGCCGCTTTCGCCCGGTCGCCCCTGGCCTCGTACAGGTCGCCCAGCATAACGAGTGCCTGCGTGTACCACCCGGGCTCGTAGATCTGCCCACCGAAGGCCGATGACGTCGCCAGCGCGCGTTCGAACAGGGCGATCGCCGAATCGGCCTGGCCACGACGGGCCATGATCGCGGCCGCCTCCGGTAGTCCCCTGTTGTAGAGTGTCAGCGACGTCGCCGGCGGTGACTTGTGCCACGCCAGGAAGGCCGCCACGGCGCGATCCCAGTCACCTTCCGCCGCGGCGATTGCCCCGATGGCATACGCCGAGTCGGCCCGGAATCCGGGGTCGGTTGGCCCAGTCCGCCGTCGCCACTCTTCGAGCAGCCCTTTTGCTTCGCGAACGCGCCCGAGTTCAGCCAGCAGCGCAATGGTGTGACCATAGCGATCCACGTCGCGCTCGTCAGGCGCCGTCGCCAGAAATGACGCGTAGCCGATTCGCGCCCGCGTCGTATCACCCGTGATCCGGAACTCGGAGAGCTGCGTCATCGGGTTCTCGTCCACCAGCGGATGGTCCGCATCGCAGGCCTGCCAGGCACGAATGCGCCCTCGCTGAAGATCCACCAGGCAGCGCATGCCCCCCATCACGGCATCACCCCGCTCCAGACCTTGGAACATTGTATCCAGCGCATCGTAATCGCGACGGCCCCAGGCCAGCGCGGAGGTAACGTAGTCACGGTACGCATTCTCAGACGGCAGTTGGGCGCGCGCCATCGCAACCACACTCTCCGCTGCCGCGAACTTGTGCTGCGCGACCAGGACTTCATTCAGGGTCCAGTATCCGATGGCGCCCTTGGGATCTGAAACCACCGCACGGCGGGCCATGACTTCGGCGTCGGCAATGCGGTTCATGGACATCAGGAAGCCCGCGTAATTCGTTTCATCGCGACCGAGTTCGACCAGCCGCATCCATGCTGACTCCTCGGCCGCGGCGTCGCCCGTGATCGCATGATAGCGTGCCTCGATGCGCAATCGCTCGACGTCCGGCAGGCGGTCACGGAACCGGTACGCCTGTCGTGCCGCCTCGGTCGCATTGCTCACCTGGTTCAGGTTCGTGTATGCCGCCGTCAACGCCGTGTGCGCACTCGCAAAGGTGGAATCGAATCGGAGCGCCTCCCTGGCCATCGCCACGGCCTGCTCGAATTTCGCCTCGTTATGCAGTCGACGGGCGGCGGTCAGGGCACGCAGTGCGGGCAGCGATGTCGTGGTGACCTGGGCGAGCGGTGCTGCCGTCATGACGGACCGCAGCGACTCGCCAATCCCCCGTCTCAATTCGCGGCCCACTTTTTCGACGGCGCCAATGAGTTCGTCGTCGTCACGCGCGGTCGACTTCGCGGTGAGCGCCTCGGTGCCTCCCGCGGTAGCCACAACACGGGCCGTTATCTGGTAACCGCCGCCAAGCCGGGAGATCTCGCCGACCACGAATGCTTTCGCGCCTTCCCGTTCGGCCAGTTCCTGCACCTTCTGCTCGGGGAGCGCGGCACCGTGCTCCACGCCCATGCGACCCAGACCGGCCCACATCGCGGCCTGGCTCATCACGCGC
>CBIHMX010000685.1:0-2051 GCA_966211115.1 uncultured Gemmatimonadaceae bacterium
CGACCTGTCTGCTTCGTTAGGCGGCGTGCCGCTGGGGACCGGCAACAAGACCGAGCGGCTCTTCGGCTACTTTACATGGCATGCCGATGACTCGCCACCGCTCAACCCGTTAGGCGACCTGTTCAAGACCCAGGTCTGGGCGCTTGCTCGCCACTTGGGTGTCCCGGACGTCATCGTCAGCAAGCCGGCGACGGCGGACCTCGTGGCCGGGCAGACTGACGAGGCCGACTTCGGCATCGCCTACGCGCGCGCGGACACGATCCTCAACTGGCTCCTCTGGGGCTTCAACACCGCCGACCTCGTCGCCCGCGGGTTCAACGAGTTCGAGGTCGAGCTGGTCCGGACGCGGCTGGAGCGGACGCATTGGAAGCGAAAGCTGCCAACGGTCGCGCTCCTGAGTCACACCGCGATCGGCGAGTCGTACCTTCGACCGGTCGACTATTAGTCAGGTCGACGGCGAAGGACGGATGGCCAGCGACTGCAAACCTACGGTATACGCTTTCGCGCTTTCGTCGTGATCTGGATGACGCCATCCTTCGCGCGATCGCCGTAGGTCAACGACGCAGCGGCTCCCTTCACGACCTCGATACTCTGAATGGTCGCTGGGTCGATGTCGTCGAGCTTCCCCGTCATGACGACGCCGTCGACGATCACCAGAGGTGAGCCAATGGCGTTCCCCGAGCCGCGAAGGATGATCTGAGGCGTCGTACCTTGGCGGGCTGACCGCCCTCCGACTGATGGGCTGCCGGCTGCTTTCTCCACCAATCTCCGGCGCGCGACCTCGACTCGCTCCATGGCACCCGTCTTGTCTGCGAGATCTGCCTTACGAACGGTGTAGGCGAGTTTCTTCGGCTCAACGCCCGTTATCTGCACGGTGGATGGATCGCCTGAAATCTTCTGCTTGACTGCGCCCGCGAGCGTAAAGGTGAACGGCTCGCTGACAACCTGGCGCACCTTTTTCCCATTTGCCTCCGCCGGTACGAAACGCATGCCCGGCAGAGCCGCGCGAACGGCGGCTGCAAAGAGTTCATGCGTGGACCGAATCACCTTGAACGTCGCGACATCCGGCGTTCCGGTTTCGTCGATGACAAAGGAGACCAGCGCCTCGCCTTCGACACCCGCCTGTCGGAGGAGTTCGGGATACTTCGGCGTCCTCGAATCCGACAGGAGTCTCGCCTTTACGATCTCTTCATTGGCGTCGGCGGAGGAAATCGGGTCGGCATCGCCAGACTTCAGGGGTGCCACAGGATCCGGGCGCGGCGTTTCGCACGCGATTGCGATGAGCGTCGCCGCCACGAAGGCCGCGGCGCCCGCTTTTCGCCAGGATACTCTCCTCGTGTTCGTCATTGCTTCGATCCTCCGCACCAGGTCAGATGTGTATTCACCGAAATGGGCCGCCAGGAATCGCGAGGCCAGGTCGTGCCGGCTGGCCGCGGTGAGCAGCAGGTCTGCATAACGACGGACACCGGGATGACGGGCAAGCACGCGCGCATCGCAGTCCTGCTCGACCGCCAGGCGCAGGCGCTTCACCATCCACCACACCACCGGGTTCCATGGCGTCAGGGCAACGCTGACCGCGCCGAACAGCAGCAACCAGGTGTCGCGCTGCCTCACGTGCTCGAGCTCGTGCGACAGCAGCAGTTGTTGCGAGCCTTCATCGAGGGCCAGGACCCACCGCGGAACCAGGACTACCGGCCGCCTGACGCCGGCGACGGCGGGCCCGACGTCTTCCGTCAGCAGCACGTCATGACCACCCACCCGCGCGGTCCTGGCGCGGGCGCGCATCCGGCGATACCGCTGCTGTCCCGCACCTAACGCGACCAGCAGCAGCACCGACGCCATGATCCACGCCACCGGCAACGCAACATTCGCGGAGGCGAGGAACCGATCGACGTCAAACCAGGGATTCGCGGCCGCCTCTATGACGATTGGCGCACGCGTCATGGCTGGCGCCTCGGCGGGCGCCAGTTCAACGACCCGCACTGCCCTCGGCACGAACAGCACAAACGCTGTCGCGATCGTCGTTAGGCCGAGTGCTGCGACCCATACCC
>CBIHMX010000686.1:0-2050 GCA_966211115.1 uncultured Gemmatimonadaceae bacterium
CAGATACCATGTCACACGTTCGAAACTTCCTCGCGCTTGCGTTGGCATCAGCGATTCCTTCGATGCTCGCCGCCCAGACGTATCCGAACCGGGAAGATCCTCGGAGCCAGCTCAGTCCCGGACGCACTGACGCCGAGACGGCGCAGAAGGGCATGCGCCTGGTATCGAACACGAAGAAGGCCGAACCGTTCGATACGACGCGCGGACTGACGTTCGCGAATTCCGATCTCGCGTTTCGTGACAAGTATGTGTACCAGGGAAATTTCTCCGGCTTCTCGATCTGGGACGTGAGCAATCCCGCCCAACCGAAGCTGATGTCGACCGTCCAGTGCATAACGTCACAGGGCGACCCGACCATCATCGGCAACCTGCTCTTCGTGTCGGCCGAGGGGGCGGGGAACCGCAATGATTGCGCGAAGGGTGGCGTGGAAGACCCGAAGGATCACATGGCCGGCGTCCGGATCTTCGACGTATCCAATCCATCTGCACCTCGCCTGATCAAGAACGTGCAGACGTGCAAGGGCTCGCACACGCATACCGTGATGCCGCACCCGAGGGACAAGAACATCCTCTACATCTACGTGTCGGGGAGTCAGGGAGCGCGGCCCGCGACGGAAGTGCCGGGTTGCAAGGAAGGAGACGACCCGGCCGACGAAACGAATTCATTGTTCAGGCTCGACGTCATCAAGGTCGACCTCCGTCGACCGGAGCGAGCCGAGGTGGTTACCGGCGCGCGTATCTTCACCGGTCTCGAACCGGCGCCGCGCGCAGCCTCGCGCCGACGTCGATTCCGTCGCTCTCGGATGAGCGGGGGCGTCGCGGTCGCGGGCGTGCCGGCGGTGGTGCCACGTCGACTCCCACCGGTCCCCGCAACTGTCACGACGTAACTATCTACCCGGCGGCGAAACTGCTGGCCGGCGCGTGTGGCAGTTACGGACTGCTGGTCGACGTGTCCAACCCGGAGAAGCCGGTGCGGATCGACGCCAGGGCGGACACGAACTTCTCGTTATGGCACACCGCCGTCTTTTCCAACGACGGCAAGAAAGTGGTGTTCACCGATGAGTGGGGGGGCGGCACGTCACCGATGTGCCAGGCCAATTCGATGATGGAAATGGGTGGCAACACCATCCTGTCGATCGACCAGAAAAAGAAGTACACGCAGCATGCATACTTCAAGATTCCGTCGGTGCAGACAGCAGAAGAGAACTGCGTGTCGCACAATGGCGGTTTGATTCCCGTTCCGGGGCGCGATGTGATGGTCCAGGGGTGGTACCAGGGTGGCGTGAGCGTCATGGACTTCACTGATCCCGATAAACCCACGGAACTGGCGTATTTCGATCGTGGCGCAATCGACGCGCCGCCGCAGGTGGACGTGCCCGCCGCCGACGGAGCGCAGCGCGGCGGTCGCGGGCGAAATACCATCGGTGGTTCGTGGGGCGCCTACTACTGGAACGGGTACGTCTATTCGTCCGAAATGGATCGTGGCTTCGATATTTTCGAACTGGAGCCGACCGACCAGTTGTCGAAGAACGAAATCGAAGCGGCAAAACTCGTCAGGTTCACGGAGTACAACCCGCAAAGCCAGCCGAAGATCGAATGGCCGGCGGCGTTCCCCGTGGTCCGGTCGTACCTCGACCAACTCGTCAGGCACACGGGCCTGGCGGCGGAGCGAACGACCTCGATCGCGGCGGCGCTGGATGAGGCGGAGCGCGTGAACGGGCGGGCGCGCCGAGATGCGCTCAACGCGTTGGCGAAACAGGTGGACCGCGACATCGCCGGAGCCAAGGACTCGCCGCGGGTGAAGATGATGTCGGACGCGATCAAGGCGCTGGCGAGGGCGACCAGGTAACCTTCTGGCGCCTGAAGTGCCACCGGCTTCGGAGACGAGTTCGTCGCCGACGCCCGCACCGCGCGGGCCATCCATTCCTTGGGCGCATGCGCTAAACCTCGCGTCATCCTTTGGGAGGACGGGAAAACCAATCAGGACGCGGGTGCCGCCAAAAGACGCGATTTGCGCGTATCTTGCTGGTTTTGTTCGTGTAATCCGCCA
>CBIHMX010000687.1:0-2043 GCA_966211115.1 uncultured Gemmatimonadaceae bacterium
ACGTGATCATGGACATCGACGTGCAGGGCGCGAACCAGTTCCGCTCCGCATATCCCGAGTCGGTCGCGATTTTTCTCCTGCCGCCGAGTGCGGAAGCACTCATGAACCGGCTGACGTCAAGGCAGACCGAGTCCGGGGAGGCGTTCCGGACCAGGGTCCGGGCGGCGCGCGAAGAACTGCGCGCGGCTGTATCGTACCAGTACGCCGTTGAAAACGACGAACTTGAATCGGCCTACCAACTCGTATCGTCCATTATCGACGCCGAAGCCGTGAAGCACGCCCGGCAGCCACAATTGACCTCCAGGGTAGCAACGTTGGTGGACGAACTCGACCGCCACCTGATCCAACTCACCACCCCCGCCTGACTCATCACCTCATCAACTCACCAACTCATGAGAGTTTTCACGCCAGACGATATCAAGGACGAAGCCGCCAACAAGTACCTGGGGGTGCTGGTTGCCGCCAAGCAGGCGCGCATGCTGAACGAGTTCCCGCGCGAGCGCACATCGCGGGAGAAGAAGCTGACGACGCGATCGCTCGAAGAGCTTTCCGACGGGCAGATCGAGTACCGTGTCGTGGCGCGCCGTCGCGGCGAGGAGTAGACCGTCAGGCCGTTTGCGGGCCGCCGCGTCCTCCTGGGAGTGACCGGGGGGATCGCCAGCTACAAATCGGCGTGGCTGGCGCGGCTACTCACGCAAGCGGGTGCAGAAGTCGACGTCGTCCTTACCCGATCCGCGACCGAGTTCGTCGGCGCGGTCACCTTCGAGGCGCTGACCGGCCGGCAGGTGTTCACGGCGCTCGTGCAAGCAGGACACGCCCTCGACCACATTCGCCTGGCCAAGGCCGCGGACGTTATCGTCGTCGCCCCCGCAACGGCTGATTTCGTGGCGCGCGCGGCGACAGGGCGGGGCAACGACCTCCTGAGCGCGTGCCTGCTGGCGACGTCGTCCCCCGTACTGTTCGTGCCCGCGATGAACGACCGCATGTGGGCGCACGGGCAGACGCAACGCAACGTGGAGCACCTCCGTTCGCTCGGCTACCACGTGCTCGAACCAGAAACCGGCGAATTGGCTTCGCGGGGCGAAGGCTTCGGTCCCGGCCGGATGCCCGAGCCGGACACGATCCTCGCGCACGTTGGCCGACTGCTCGAACGCGATGACCAGCTTCACGGACGACGCGTGGTCGTATCGGCCGGTCCGACGCGCGAGCCGGTCGATCCCGTCCGGTTCCTCTCGAACCGGAGCAGCGGCAAGATGGGCGTCGCGATTGCCGAATCGGCGTGGCGACGTGGCGCCGACGTCGTGCTGATTGCGGGACCGTTGTCGATCGATGCCCCCGTCGGCCCGCGCATGGTTCCCGTCGAAACGACTGGTGAAATGCTCACCGCGGTCCGTCAGGCACTCGGCGGCGCCGATGTACTCGTTATGGCCGCCGCGCCCGCGGACTTCCGCGCCGCCTCCGTTGCGACCTCGAAGGTGAAGAAGGCGAACGCGCCCGAATCCATCCCGCTCGAGTCCACGCCCGACATCCTGCGTGAAACCATTGGCGACCGGCCACCCGGCATGATCGCGGTGGGCTTTGCCCTCGAAACCGACGACGTGTTGCGAAATGGTGAAGCCAAGCTCGCGTCGAAGGAACTCGATCTCATTGTCACCAACGATGCGCTCGAACCAGGCGCAGGTTTTACCGTCGACACCAACCGCGTGACGCTGCTGTCACGCAATGGCACCCGTACGGATCTTCCGCTGATGCCGAAAACCGAAGTCGCCGACGCCATTCTCGATCGCGTCGCGGAGCTGCTCGATGGACGCTAGGGAACAGTTGCGACGGTTCCTCGAGCAGCGAAAAGAAGCTGGCGAGACCGAACTGGTGTTCGACCAGCTCAGCGTGGAAGACGCCATGCGAATTCTGGGAGCGGCCCCGGGAGTTCAGACTCGGGAGCCTACGGTCGAGCCTCGACGCGAGGAGCGACAGGCTCCAGCTGAACGCACTCCAGAGGTTGCGGCGCCCACGCACCCCCCCGACTGGCGCAGTGTGCTGAAG
>CBIHMX010000688.1:0-2042 GCA_966211115.1 uncultured Gemmatimonadaceae bacterium
GTGGTTGCGTGACTCCAGCACCGACAGGAGACCGAGGGCGCTGCCCGGACTCGTGTGCTGGAGCTAGTGCTGGCCCCGGGCGAGCCAGCCGTTGCCGCGCGCCCATTCGCCTCGATTGAACAGGTCGAGCACGAGCCAGAAGATGCAACGCGCGGCCCGGTGGGCGTCTTCGTTCTTCAGGCACTCGTTATGCGCACGGATCCAGAGGGCGTCGGTATCGTCGTCCGCGCCGGTCAGGCAGGCCGATGTCGCCTGCCGCTCGAGTTCGTCCACCCGCGGATCCGTCCCGCGGTCGCCCGCCGAATCAGTCACCACTCAACTAGATAGAAAGGTACGCTTGGTTCGCAAGTGATTCCTTGCGTCGAGTTCGGACATAATCCGATGGCGGAGTTCGAGTGTCGTCTCCGCTCGACGCGCTGGCTCCCCGGTCGGGGCGCATTGATACGCCCTTCAACTCGTCAACTATTCAACTCCACCCAACTCTGACAATTTCGCTCAAGATCTGGACCGTCGGCCACTCCACCCGGACTGCCGCCGAATTCCGTTCGCTGATCCTTGGCCACGCGATCGAACTGGTCGTTGACGTCCGTCGTTTCCCGGGGTCGCGGCGGTTTCCGCATTTTGCGGCCGGCGCGCTCGGTGAGGATCTGTCCGGCGCCGGGGTGGACTATGTCCGGATACCCGCGTTAGGCGGCCGCCGCCGGCCGATCCCCACATCCGCCAACATGGGCTGGCGGCATCCGGCGTTTCGTGGTTATGCCGACTATCTCGCGACCGAGGACTTCGCGGATGGCCTGTTCGAGTTGCTCACGCTTGCGAACGAGTTGCGCACGGCCGTGATGTGCGCCGAGCTGTTGTGGTGGCGCTGTCACCGGCGGCTGATCGCCGATGTCCTCGTTTCGCTGGGCATCGAGGTGCTGCATATCCAGGATGACTCGGAGGCCCAGCCACACAACCTGGCCGAGCCCGGTCACCTCGTGGACGGTATCCTCTCTTACGGAATTCGGGGTGAGTCGCCGTCTTAATCCACGGAAACGTTGCTTCGTGCCTAGCTCGTTATGCTCCGAATGCACCGCGGTGCGGAGCCGGTATGATGTTCTGGTTCAACCGGAACAGGTTGGCGGGATCCCAGGTCGCCTTGATCTTCGCGAGCCGGTCCCCGGTGGCTCCGGGATACGCCGAGCGAATGCGCGCCTGGCCGTCGTCGGTGAGGAAACCCACGTAGGCTCCCGTGTCTCGCGGTTGCAGCGCGTCAGCGAACTCGCTGACCCACTTGTGGCGAACCTCGCGCTCCGCGTCGCCCTGATAGAATGCCGCGACGTTCACCATGACGGCCCTGGAGCGATGAGCAAAGGCCGTTGCGTCGGCAGGCACACGCGCCATCGCTCCGCCTAACACCCGTACCTGTGCCACCCGCATGGGGGCGTCCGACGTCGACAGATGCTCATGGATGGTGCGGGCCGCCTGCAAGTCGACGCCGTCCACGAACATCGTTCGAGCGACCGCCGTGGGCCGATAATCCGGGACTTCTGGCGGATACATGGCAAGGTATGGCCCCGGCTTCACCATGTCCGCGATCGGCTTCGACAGTGAGCGGAACGGTGCGATCGCGCGCTCAGCGGCTGCGTCGTCGCCGGCGAATGCGATGAACGCGACAATCGCCAAACGTCCGTGGAACTCGGCAGGCACGAACGGCGCCGGTGGAGCGGGCATCACGTTGCCGATGGTGGACAGTTCGTCCGGTGCCGCCATTGCAGCCGCGGCGAATTCGGCGATCGTATCGGCCGTTGCCGGCAGAATAAGGATGCCGCCGGTGAAATGCGGCAGGGCATTGAGACGGAACTGGAATCGTGTCACGACACCAACGTTTCCGCCGCCGCCACGAATCGCCCAGAAGAGATCCGGCTCGTTATGCTCATCGACGATCTGACCGCGTCCATCGGCCGTCACGATCTCGGCGGCCAGGACCGAGTCGATCGTCATGCCGAACCGCCGAACGAGGAACCCGATGCCGCCGTTGAGGGTGATGCCGCCGACGCCAA
>CBIHMX010000689.1:0-2041 GCA_966211115.1 uncultured Gemmatimonadaceae bacterium
CCGAGGTGGCGGGCGATCGCGCGCGCCTTTCGCTACCGGGCAGGCAGGAAGAACTCATCGACGCCGTGGCCGCGACGGGCAGGCCCGTCGTGGTCGTGCTCGTTGGCGGCAGCGCGATCACGATGTCGACGTGGATCGATCGCGTGGATGCCGTCCTCATGGCGTGGTATCCGGGGGAGCAAGGGGGGCACGGAGTCGCGGATGTCCTGTTTGGTGCCGTGAATCCGTCGGCACGCCTCCCGATCACCTTTCCGATCGAGGAAGGCCAGTTGCCGCTCGTCTACAACCACAAACCGACCGGCCGTGGCGACGATTATGTCGACCTGACCGGACATCCCTTGTTTCCGTTCGGTGCGGGACTGAGCTACACCACGTTCGAGTACGACTCGCTGCGCATAGCGCCGGATACGATCGGGGCGACCGGAACGACAATGGTCAGCTTCGTCGTACGAAACAGCGGTGATCGCGCGGGCCATGAAGTGGCGCAGTTGTACATCCACGACGAGCTGGCCTCCGTTGCCCGGCCGGTGCAGGAGCTCCGCGGATTCGAGCGCCTGTTCCTCGAGCCAGGGGCCCAGCGCCGGGTCAGCATCCCGTTGCCAGCGTCCAGCCTCGCCATGCGCGATCGATCCGGCCGGCGCATCGTCGAACCGGGAGCGTTCCGGATCATGGTCGGCAGCTCGTCGCGCGACATCCGCCTCCGCGGCTTCGTCGAAATCGCGCGTTGAACCCGGCTCACCGCGGAGACACCTTTCGACGCTGGGCCGCAGGGCCACTTCCTGAGGAGCGAACATGACCGCCATGGACGACTCTGACATCACGCCGGCTGACGTCGGGCACGACGCATCCCTCGATCGGCGGGGATTCGTGAGAAATGCAATAGCAGCCGCCGCACTCGCGGGGTTGCCCGCAGGCGTCCTGGCCCAGGGAGGCGGTCGCGGCCAGCAGCAGGCGCCTCCCCCGCGGCCACTCGGCAACGGCGAACCGCCGGCCCTGGTGTTCCAGCCGTACCCCGGAGGAACGGGTGCCTACCTCGAAAAAATCGCGCGAGAACGGGGCCGCGAGGCGTTCGACCGGTCGGTGTTCCAGGTCGAGCCGTGGAGCGGTCCGGTGCCCACCTCGGAAGAAGAGCTCGTGTTTCTTCCCGTGCATCGTCAGGCAGCCCTGCTTCAGTCACGGCGCATTTCGTCGGTGCAGTTGACCGAGACGTATCTCAACCGGCTGAAGCGGCTCGATCCTCAATTGCTCTGCGCCGTCTCGATCCTCGAGGGACAGGCGCGTGAGGCGGCACAACAGGCCGATGCCGAAATTCGCGCCGGCCGGTACAAGGGGCCGCTGCACGGCGTTCCATTTGGCATCAAGGACCTCTTCGCCGTGCGTGGCACGAAAACGACGTGGGGCTCGAAGGCGCACCAGGACCAGGTCATCGATGTCGACTCGGAAGTTTACGTCAGGCTTCGTGACTCGGGCGCCGTGCTCATCGCCAAGCTGGCGACAGGACTGTTCGCGCAGGGCGACAACTGGTATCGCGGCCAGACGAAAAACCCGTGGAACCTGTCGCAGGGATCGAGCGGATCGTCCGCGGGACCTGGTTCGGCAACCGCCGCCGGCTGTGTCGCGTTCGGAATCGGAACGGAGACGCAGGGTTCGATCGTTTCACCGACGATCCGGAACGGGTTGAGCGCGCTGCGCCCGACGTTCGGCCGGGTGAGTCGTTATGGCGGCATGGTGCTCGCGTGGAGCATGGACAAGGTCGGCCCGATGTGCCGCACCGTGGAAGACGCCGCGCTCGTCTTCAACACGATCCACGGCGCCGACGAGAAGGATCCCGCGACCGTGACGGCGCCGTTCCGCTTCGATCGCCATGTCGACCTTTCGAAATTGCGTATCGGTTTCGATAACGGCTCCCCGCCGGCGGTCGTCGCCAAGCTTCGTGAACTCGGCGCTCAGCTCAAGCCAATGCCCGCGAGGCCAAGTTCGGCGGGCATCAGCGGACTTGGTGTTGAGTCGGCGGCCGCCTTCGATGTGTACGTCTCGACGC
>CBIHMX010000690.1:0-2038 GCA_966211115.1 uncultured Gemmatimonadaceae bacterium
CCGTAGTGCGCGATGAACGAAAACACCATGCTGCCGCGCCGGCGCGCTTTCCTGCCCTTTGACTCCACGAGGTTGCTGAACATGTCTGCCTCCGACGTGAACCGTGGACAACCACTGCGACGCCGGCAGGATAGGACAGCAAGATGAATGAGCGATGTGTGGATCGTGACCCGAAAGTATTTCCTTGATTAGGGGTCGATTATCGACGGGATTGCGACGGATTTTCGCGGTAGGTCAACTGCTGAGGGGCGAGTCTACGCGGATTGGGCGAATCGACGCGGAGCTGGTTCTTTCTCGGGGAGGCGCGGGAGATTACCCAGCTTGTCCAAGGACGCCGAGAACGCCAAGGTGGTGCGTGACCTCGGCGTCACTTGGCGTCCTTGGCGGTTTGTCTTCTCGAACCCCGGATTTACTTCGTCCTGACCAGGAACCGTTGAACGAGCAGCGTTAGGCTGCTTTACGACGACTTGACAGGTCAGTCGGCCGCTACGGGGTGCTGTTGGCGTCGTTCGCTCTGCGGAGGTGTTGCTGGCGTGGCGGTATCGGAAAGTGGAAGCGTCACGGTGAACGTGCTGCCGCGGTGCAGGCGCGACTGGGCGTTCAGCGTGCCGCCGTGGGCCTGCGCGATCCACTGGCTGATCGACAGGCCCAGGCCGAATCCGCCGCGTTCGGATTGCCGCGAACGGACGCGATCAGCGCGATAGAAACGGTCGAAGATGTTCGGCAGGTCGATGGCCGCGATGCCGATGCCGGTGTCCTTTACGGTGAACGTGGCTTCCTCCTCGTCCGCAGTCAGCGACAATTCCACCTCGCCGCCGCGCGGCGTGTACTTGATGGCGTTGGTGATGAGGTTCAGGAAGAGCTGGCGCAACCGGATCCGGTCGCCGTCGACGATGCAGTTGTTCGCGACCGGCATCGTCACCTGGAGGCCCGCATCCTCGCCGAGGATGAGCGCGGTCTCGAAGACGTCGCGAGCGAGCGGCTCGAGCTCGACCGGCTCGCGCATGAGGTCGAACCGTCCTTCGTCGGCGCGAGCCAGGGTGAGCAGGCTCTCGACCAGGTCGGCCATGCGCGTGGTTTCCTGCAGCGCTTCCTCGAGTGCGACCAGTTGGTCGGTACCGCCCTGCTCGGAGTGCATCGCGCGCTCGACGTCCGCACGCAGCACGGCCAGCGGGGTCTTCAACTCATGACTGGCATCGGCGGTGAAGCGGCGCAATGCGGCAAACGACGTCTCGAGCCGGCCGATCATTTCATTGAGCTGCCCGGTGAGGCGCGTGATTTCCAGGGTGCCGTCGGGGGGCGGATTCAACCGGTTATGGAGGCTCCGTCCGTCGGTGATTTCGACGACTTCCTTCGTGAGTTTCTCGAGCGGCTCGGTGGCCCGGGCGGCAATCAGGAACGCGCCCCAGATGGCAAGGCCCAGGATCAGCGGCAGGACGATGAGGGCAGCCCCGAGCAGCTCGAAGGGCGACAAGGACACCTCGGACAGCGGCGCGGCCGCCACGACGCGGAGCAATTGCCCGTTAGGCAGCGTTTCCTGGCGCTCGACCATGACACCCTTTCGCGTAAACAGGCCCTGTCGCCCCAGCGTAACCGTTTGCGACGATGCCTCCGCGTGGCGCAATTGCCTCAGGGAGCTGTTTAGTGAGTCGAGCGTGAGACTATCGAGCTGGCGGGCCTGCACCGAGCTGTAAAGAACGGTGTCGCTGAGCACCCAGACGTACCCGCCGACCACGTTGAGCAACTCCCTCAGTCGCGGCTCCAGTTGAACCCGCGGCGCTCCGGTGAACGGAAGGGTATCCGTCCTCCGTTCCCGAACGGTGATGGGTGCCCCAGCCACCGCGGTCTGCCGAACGATCAGCTGCGCAAGCCGCGCCCGTTCCTCGGCGAGTCCGCGCGCCTCGCCGTTGGCCCCGATCTGCCGGGTGACAAACAGAGCGAACACAAAGACCACCATGGCTCCGAGCAGGAGCACGGAAAAGCGGGTGGCAATCCAGGCGCGTAAGCTCACTCAGGGTTGGGCTGGGGAGTGGGGTCT
>CBIHMX010000691.1:0-2035 GCA_966211115.1 uncultured Gemmatimonadaceae bacterium
CACGCCGCTCCGGCGACTGCCCTCGAGCCTGACGCGAATCGTCTCGGGCACTCGAAGCCAGATGCGACCCGTCTTCATTGCCGCCGCCAGGTCCGATGATCCGACGCCGATCGCGAAGGAGTTCATCGCACCGCACATCACGGTGTGACTGTCCGCGCCGACGACCAGGTCGCCCGCTCCAACGAGTCCACGCTCCACCACGACCTGGTGGCTGATCCCCTCACCCGTCTCGAACAGCGTAGCACCGTGCCGCCGCGCAAACGTTCGCAGTCGCTGATGAAACGTTCGCGTCGCATCAAACTCCGACGGCGTGTAATGATCCAGCGAAAAGAAGGTGCGGCTGGGATCGTGCAACCGCTCACCTCGCATCTCTTCGAAGTAGTCGATCGCCATCGGCCCGGACCCGTCGGTACCGAGCAAAAGGTCGGCAGTGCAGATCGCGATGTCGCCCGCGCGAACGGTTGTGCCGGCATGCGCGGAAAGGATCTTCTCACTGATCGTCTGCGACACGGCTCCCTCGAGCGACCCACGCCGCTCCAACCAGGTTACTGAACGTGTTGACGGTGGTCCGCACCATGTCGAGTGGCCGGTCGATGCCCGCCACCAGCGCAATGCCGCTCGCCGCGTTCGGACCAAGCCCGATCGCGTTCAGCACAATCAACGTCGTGACGAGAGAACTGCCTGGAACACCAGCTCCGGCTGATGATGCCACGATCGTCGTCAGGACGATGGTCACGAGCTGGCCGAGTCCAAGGTCGACGCCATACAGGTTGGCGAGGAAGACCGCGGTTGCTGCCTTGTACACCGCCGCCCCGTTCTTGTTGAGCGTGGTGCCGGCCGGCAGCACGAAACTCACGACTTCCGCAGGGATGTGCAGGCGCTCCCGTGCCGCCGTCATGCTCACCGGCAGTGTCACGCTCGACGACGCCGTCGAAAACGCCAGCACCAGCGCGTCGCCCACTGCCCTGACGAAAGCAGGAACACTCGCTTTCAGAACGAATGCGATCACAGGCCCGAGCACAAGAATCGCATGGGCCAGAAGAGCCACGACCACGATCAACGCGTAGGCCGCGAGACTACGGAGCAGATCCAGGCCAGATCGCAACACCGTCACCGCAATGAGGATTCCGACCGCGGCCGGCGCCAGCACCATGAGCCAGCGGATCACGACCATCGACACGTCATTCAGCGCCCCGAAAAACGCGACCAGCGGACGCCGCTTCTCAGCATCGAGCGCCGTGGTCGCGGCGGCAAACAGGATGATGGCGAAGATGAGCGCCAGCAGGTCCCCCTGCGCGGCGGCCGCGACCGGATTCACCGGCACGATGTTGATCAGCGTCTGCTTCAGGCTCGGCACCGCGGCGACGTTTGCCGATGCGCCGGCTCCGGCCTCGGCGAACTGTTGCGTCACCGCGTCGCGGACCGATGGATCCAGCCCGCCTCCCACGCCGGCTACGAGCGCGACGCCCAGGCCAATGACGGCCGCGACGAAGGTGCTGCCGAGGAACCAGCCCAGCGTGCGCGCGCCGATGGTACCCAGGCGGCGGATGCTCCCTAACGACGCAACGCTCGTGAACAAGCTGCCCGCGACCAGCGGGATGACGACCATCGTGATCAGCCGGATGAAGACCGTCCCGACCGGTTCGATCCACTCCAGTACCGTTCGCAGCAATCCGAGTTGCGGCAGGCGGGCCAGAAACCCCGCGGCCAGGCCGACAACCAGCCCGATCAGGATCCTGGTCTGCAGGCGCACGTCGTCAGGCGGTGCGCGCGACGGCTCGCAGGTCGGCGAGTACGGCGCCTAACGCGTCCAGCGTCCGCCGGACGTCGGTCTCGCGGATGTCGCCCATGTGGCCGATGCGGAACGCGAAGTCCTGGTACGGACCCAGGCCGGCCGCGGTCAGGATGCCGAGCGCCTTCAGGCCGTCGCGGACACGCGCGGGAGGCAGATCCGGCGGTAGCGCGATGGCGGTCAGCGTCGTCGAGCGACGGCGAAGCGACGGACATTGCGGCGCCAGTCCGAGCACCGATGTGC
>CBIHMX010000692.1:0-2028 GCA_966211115.1 uncultured Gemmatimonadaceae bacterium
CTGACGGCCGAGGGCCGATCGATGCTCACCGGACCGGCCTCGGTCGCCATCCGCTATCTGCCGTCGGCCATCCGGAGCTCATTTCGGCGTCAGGAGTGCAAGTGGCACAATGACCTCTTCGGGCGTCACCCCTCCGTGCAGGAAGGATCCCCGGTACCGGCTCTGGTACTCTCGCAACTTTGTCGGATAGACAAAAAACGAATCGCCGGTCGCGAGCAGGGTGTTGGCCCCCAGGCCCCGGCGGGGCAGCCGCAGCTTGTCCGCGTTAGGGAACATCAACGCGTGCTCGGCTCGTTCGGCGCGCAGGTCTTCGCCGAACTTGTACCGCAGGTTGGCGGTGGCGTCGCGCTTGGCGAACACCGTCGCCGGTGTCCCGCAGTGGATCGAACCGTGATCGCTCGTCACCACCACGGTGATCTTGCGGCGCGCCGCTTCGCGCAGCAGAGAGAGCACGGCCGAGCGCTGGAACCATTGCAGCGTCAGTTGCCGCAGCGCGATCTCGTCCCGGGCGACTTCATACAGGATGGCGCTCTCGCTGCGTCCGTGCGTCAGGAGGTCGACGAAATTGAACACGAACGCCGAAACGCCCTCGTGGCCGATCGCCGATGACAACCGGCGCTCGAGATCATCGGAGTCGGACGGCGACGAGATTTTCTCGTAGCGCACCGACGCCGAAATCTTCAGCTCCCGCAACTGTGCCTGGAGCAGGTCGCGCTCGTGCGCGTTGAGCGTCTCGTCGTCGCGCTCGCCCCACCAGTCGGGGAACCGGGCGGCGATTTCGCCAGGGAAGAGCCCACTGAACAGCGAATTGCGGGCATACGGCGTCGCCGTGGGCAGGACAGCGAAGTAGTGCGTGGTTTCCACGTCGAAGAGCGGCGCGATCACCGGCTCCAGCACGCGCCACTGGTCCAGTCGCAGGCAGTCGACGACCACGAGGATTACCGACGGATTCGAGCGCAGCACCGGCAGCACGAATTCGCCGACGACGTCGATCGACAGCGGCGGGCGGTCTCCCTCGAGCGTCTCCAGCCATTGCGGGTACGCCTTCTGCATGAACGACGCGAATTCGCGATGCATGTCGGGCACAAGACCGCGCAGCGATTCGTGCAGGCCGCGCTCGCCGGCGTCGACGAGGTCGAGGTCCCAGCGGACCATTTCGTCGTAACGTTCGATCCAGCCCCGCCAGTCGAGGACCCGGCCGCGGTCGAGGTCCAGGGCGCGGAACCGCTCGACGAACGCGCGGGCCACGGCCTGGCGCCGGATATTTGCGCCGTCCAGCAGCTTCGTCACCACCGACAGCACCTGGCGCGGGTTTACCGGCTTCACCAGGTAGTCGCTCACTTCCGCGCCTAACGCCTCGCGGAGGGTGGCGTCGTTTTCGCTCTTGGTGACCATGACCACCGGCAGCTGCGGGGCGATCTCGCGGACTTCGCGATAGGCGTCGAGGCCGCGCTTGCCTGGCATCTGTTCGTCGAGCAGGAGCACGTCGTACGACCGGCGCCGGAGCATTTCCACGGCGTCGTCTGCGTTCGTGGCCATGGCCACGTCGTATCCCCTGTCGGCGAGGAACAGTCGGTGCGGTTCGAGCAGTTCGGCTTCGTCGTCGACCCACAACACCGACCTGGGCGGCTGCCCGAGCTTCGCGGGAAGCGGCATGTCACGAATGTACTTGCGGCCGCTGCGTTTGCCGAGTGCCGCCGCGCGCCTAGATTCCGGTTTGTGCCCGCCCAGACCTCGCTGACGCCGCCGTTCGCGCTTGCCGCGCCGGGCTTTCCACTGCGTTCGCTGGCGGCGCTGGCGGCTCGTGCCCCACTCGGCGGACCGCGTGAAGTCCTGCTGGCGGCGATGCAGGCGGCGAGGATGGTCGAAGGCGCCGTCGGACCGCATCCGCTCCCCGACGCGCTGCGACGGGCACGCGCCCAGGCGGCACGGTCATGGCTCTCCGCTCTGGCCCTGCCCCCGGCATCGAAACAGGTCGTCGGGCGTGCCATCGAGGTCTGCGCCGGTGATGACCGCGTCGTCATCGCC
>CBIHMX010000693.1:0-2027 GCA_966211115.1 uncultured Gemmatimonadaceae bacterium
GTGTCGGACGTGCCGGTGATCTCGAGGGCGTTGTACAGTTCGGGGAGGTGACCGGCCTCGAACTCGACGTCGAGCACAGGGCCGATGATCTGGACGATCTTGCCGATGGTTGCGGTTGCAGTCATTTCCGGGGGACGAGAGCTGGGGAGCTGGAGCTATTCAAGGGCCGCGGCACCACCAACGATCTCCGCGATTTCCTGGGTAATCCCTGCCTGACGAGCGCGGTTGTACGTGCGCGTCAGCGTATTCATCATCTCACTGGCATTGTCGGTCGCGTTCTTCATGGCCGTGCGCCGGGCGCCCTGTTCACCGGCCGCCGTCTCGACGAGCGCGCGATACACGGCGTTGCGCACGTACGAGGGCAGCAACTCCGTCAGAATGTCCTCCGCCGACGGCAGCAACAGGTAATCCGGCAGTGGACCACTGCGCTTCGGCGGCTCGACCGGGAGCAGGCGTTCGGTTGTCGGCGGCGTCGAGATGGCGGATCGGAACTGGGCGAACACGACGTAGACCGCGTCGAGGGCGCCCGCCACGAAGTCCGTCATCAACCCATCCACCAGCGACGCGGCGTCGGCGGCACCCGGACGATCCGTAATGTCGGTGCGCTGCGTGGCCATGGCCTGCGCGACGTACTTGAAGTAACCGATCCCTTTTCGACCGACGACGTGCAGCTCGACCTCGGTCCCCGCGCTGCGCAACTTCGCCAGCAGCGTGCGCGCTTCCCGGATCAGGTTGGCGTTGAACCCGCCGGCGAGCCCGCGATTCGACGTCAGCAGGATCACGGCTGCCTTCCGCGCCCGTTCCGGCTGCCGGAGCAGCGGGAACCGGTCGGCCAGCTCGGGCGAATACAAGCCGGCGATCACTTCGCCTAACGCGCGGGCATAGGGACGGGCCGCGGTGACGCGATCCTGCGCGCGCTTCATGCGCGACGTGGCCACCAGCTCCATCGTCCGCGTGATCTTGCGGGTGTTTTCGACCGTCTTGATCCGGCGCTTGAGCTCTCTGCCCTTAGCCATTTATTGATTGACGATTGACGATTGACGATTGACGATTGACGATTGGTGATTGGATTACTTCGACGCGAACTTCCGGTATTCGTCGATCCCGCGGCGCAAGGCGGCTTCGGTTTCCTTCGAGATCGCCTTCTCGGTGCGCACCGCGTTGCCGACCTGCGGGAACTTGGCGGCCATGAATTCGTGGAAACCTGTTTCCCACGCCTTCAGGTCCTTCACGGCGATGTCGTCGAGGAAGCCGTTCGTCACCGCGAACACCGTCATGATCTGCTGTTCGACGGGCACCGGCTGGTACTGGGGCTGCTTGAGGACTTCGACCGTGCGCGCGCCCCGCTCCAACTGCTTCTTGGTCGCAGCATCCAGGTCCGACGCGAAGGCCGCAAACGCTTCGAGCTCGCGGTACTGGGCGAGGTCGAGCCGCAGCCGGCCGGCGACCTGCTTCATCGCCTTGATCTGTGCCGAGCCACCGACGCGTGAGACCGAGATACCGACATTGATCGCGGGCCGAACGCCGGCGAAGAACAGGTCGGACTCGAGGAAGATCTGACCGTCGGTGATCGAGATGACGTTGGTCGGGATGTAGGCCGATACGTCACCAGCCTGGGTCTCGATGATCGGGAGCGCCGTCAGGCTGCCACCCGGCTTCAGGATCGACTTGCCATCCACGACGTCCGCGTCCTCACGCAGCTTGGCGGCGCGCTCGAGGAGGCGTGAGTGGAGGTAGAAGACGTCGCCCGGGAAGGCCTCGCGACCAGGTGGGCGGCGAAGGACCAGCGAAAGCTGACGATACGCCGCGGCCTGCTTGGAGAGGTCGTCGTATACGCACAGGGTCGGCTTGCCTTCGTTGTACATGAAGTACTCGGCCATCGCGCAGCCCGAATAGGGCGCGATGTAAAGCATGGGCGCGGGGTCGGATGCCGAGGCGGCGACGACGATCGTGTACTCCATCGCGCCGGCCTGCTTCAGCTTCTCGACGACGCTGGCAATCGTGGACGCCTTCTGGCCGATGGCGAC
>CBIHMX010000694.1:0-2026 GCA_966211115.1 uncultured Gemmatimonadaceae bacterium
CTCTTCCGCACCTTGATCGACGAGATGTTGCAGCAGATTCGCGAGCTGCGGTCGCACGCGGGACCGTGGCCTTCCGAGGAACGCGAACGCGTCGAGGCCGACCTCGAACGCATCATGGCGCAGGTGCGGAATGCCGCTTTGCGCCAGGGAGAGTAACGTCCTCACCATCCGTCGTGGCCGCTGGGCGCATGGATGACGTGGATCGCTGACGCGGGACTCTGGACCGCGATCGTCCTGACGGGTATTGCGGCCGGCATGCTCGCGCCGTGGTGGCGGCGTGATGGTCGGCCGGCGTTTGTCGAAAGCGTCCTGCTCGCTGCTGCCGCGGCATCGGTTGCTGCTCTATGCGCGAGGGCAGGACAGCTCATTAGCGGGTCGCTGTCGAATCCGTGGCTCGCGTCGTTCGTGCCTATCGAGGTCGGGCCGCTGTCGCGGCTCGCCGTGCTCTGGGCAACGCTTCCGGGCGGCGCACTGACGGCGTCCACGATCCTGCTGGTCTGGCTGGCGGTTTCACCACGAGCGCGTTCAAGCGCCGCTGGAAATCGCCGGGCGATGATCATCACGGTCCTGGCGCTCGCGTTGTCGGGCGTGAGCGCCTGGTTTGCGCCGGCTCCTGGACTTGCCGGTACGATTCCGCCCTTTGCGCAGCACCTGTCAGCGACGATTGCTCCGTTGCTGGCGCTGGTCGCGGTCATCGTGACCACCTGGGCCTGCGTCCATGCCTTCACCCAACGCGAGCCGGCGAGCCGCGAGTTCCAGCTGGCCTGGCTGCTGTCAACGGCTGCGATCGGTCTCGAGCAGGTGGCGCGGAGCGCACTCGGGATCGGCCCGCGCGACGCCATCATGTTAGGCAGCGCGTCGTCGGGGCTCGTGCTGTGGCTGATGACGAGCGCGCTGCTGCACGATGGCGTTAGGCGCCGGCTGCTTCGGGTGGCGGGAACCGTGTCTCACTCCCGGTCCGGCGCGCTGGTCGCCCACACGGGTGCGGTGTGCGTGGCCGTCTCGTTTGCGCTGCATGCATTCGCCGCCCGATCGAACGTGATGTTGCCTCCTGGGCAACCGGTGGAAGTGATGGACGCATTCCGGAAACCGTGGGTGCTCGTGAACCAGGGGGTCTCCCGTTTCGACGAAGAAGGCGTCGACGTCACATCGCTGGCGGTCGACGTGCGCACTCCAGGCGGAAAGAGCACGTTGTTGACGCCGGAGATTCGCGAGTACCACGCGCCGGACGGCCAGCACCTGGGCAATGGGATCGTGCGGCGCAAATCCACGCGCGGTCCGGTCCAGGCGATGCGTATTCTCTTTACCGAGGCGGATTCGCTGGATGCAGGGAGCGTGCGCGTTACCTTCCTCCCCGCGCCCGTGCTCTGGCCGGTGGGCGTCCTGATGCTCCTGGTCGCGGCCGTCGCCGGGCTGTTGCGTCGAGAGCCTTCGATACCTCATCACGTGGATACATGAGTCAGGAGCTGGTGCTCGTCATCATTGGCCTGGTCGTGGCGGCCATCGTGCTCCGTCCGCTGGTGCGGACGCGCGCGAAGCCGCTGGCTGCGCCGATGGTTCGCGATCCCGGACCTGCCGTCGCGTCGGCTGACGAGTTGGCGGAACTCGAACTCGACCATGCCATGGGACGCGTGAGCGATGCGGATTACGAGCGCTGGCGCGGTGAGATCGGGGCAGCGCCGGCGCCGGTGCCTGACGAGAATCACGATCCCGTGACCACCGACGCCGTGGTGAGGGCCGAGTTACTCGTCAGGCACTTCAGGGAACGTCGAGCGGTGAGCTGCGCGAAGTGTGGGGAGCGCCCTGAGCCCGATGCGCGTTACTGCTCCAATTGCGGGAGTCTGCTTTCTTAGCGCAGCGGATTTCCGCGGGTGGTCAAGGGCTGGAGAAGCGAGTTTTCGCGGCTGAGACGGATGTTCGCGGTCGGTCAGGGGCTTGAGAAGCGAGTATTCGCGGATGAGGCGAATTTTCGCGGGAGGTCAACGGCTGGAGAGGCGAGTTTCGCGGCAGGTCAACAGATGGAGAA
>CBIHMX010000695.1:0-2023 GCA_966211115.1 uncultured Gemmatimonadaceae bacterium
TCGCTGGATAGAGCGCCTCGTTCTATTTGTTCAACTTTCGTTTCGTGAACGCCCGCGAGTGCACGTTTGGCGGATTGCTCCCGGTGGCCATGTCGTAGGCCTTCTGGTAGAGCTCTGTCGCCTTTGCCTGGTCCCCTTTCTTCTCGAAGGTCATCCCGAGCAGCACGACCTGGAACGGATCGTTAGGTAAGCCCGCCATCGCCTTGGTCAGCTCGGCTTCGGCCGTCGCCAGGTCGTTCGTGTACAGGGCGACATAGCCCACCAGGTACGGGAGATACTGCGCCTGGTCCTCGGCCATCTTCGGGTCGCTTTCGAGGATGCGACGCGCCTCGGCGATCTGGCGCTCGGCCTCGGCGGCGTTGCCCCGGCGGGCCGCCAGCCGCGCCAGCGCGTGCGCCAGGCGGAAGTCCCAGAGGCTCTTCGGGTGCGTTCGCGGTTCCGGTTCGGCGTTGCCGAGTTCACTGCCACGGCGATACATCCGTTCCGCTTCATCGAGCGCGCCGGCGTCGATGCAGACGCGCGCCGCCTCGTTGGCCATCTCGCCTTCCTGGTAATGCGCGTTCTGCGGCTCCGCCGTGCGACGCGTGACCCAGTAGGCGATGACCTGTTCCTCGAACTCGATCGTCTTCGCGCAGTTGAAGTCGTAGCCGTACGACATCGCCATCCGGCGTTGCACCTGCGCCTTGGCAGCCGGATCGGGTGCATTGTCGATCAGCTTCTGGAAGATCGCCCGCGCTTCCGTGTGCTTCCCTTCAACATCGAGCCGCTGCGCCTGACGAAGGCTGTCGGATCGGGGAGTGGACGCCCCACGCCCACGCTGCGCTTCCGCCTCGGTCGTGGCGAAACTGAGCACGGCGAACAGGCCGGCCATGGGAGAAATGAGCGTGTTTACACGCATGGGGGTCTTCAACACGTGGCCCATGATCATGACGTGCTCCCTAAATGCTGTTCTGGGTCGCGGAAGCCGTGGTTATGTCGAGGTACGAATTCGCGACGCCGATCGCTGAAACGCAAAACGGCCGGTGCGAGTTACCCCGCACCGGCCGTTGGGCTTGGTCGTTTACGCGTTGAGACGCTGAACGTTCTCAGCCGCCGGACCCTTCTGGCCCTGGACCATGTCGAACTCGACCGTCTCGCCGTCGTTCAACGACTTGAAGCCGGAACCCTGGATGGCCGAGTGATGGACGAAGCAGTCTTTCTGGCCGCCTTCGGGGGTGATGAAACCGAAGCCCTTGTCGGCGTTGAACCACTTTACTGTGCCTTTGGTGCGCATTACGAAACTCCTTTGGATGTCCTGCTGCGGTCGGAGCTCCGTACTGGCCTGCCCTGAACGTCAACGGTGACACTGATTGCGTGAGAACCCGTCACGCCGGGCCGCCAGACATTGGCGAAAACAAAACGGGGCCCGCGAGAAGCGAGCCCCGATTCCTGTCGTGCCTCGCGCGCCTCAGGCGCGCATCGCTGAAGACAATCTCGCTGCACACGGGTCGTTCCACAAGGAGCAACCGGCAAATTTCTGGAGATATTCGGGGCTTCCTGACGTACGTTTCAATACCGTCGCGAACGCCACCGGCGGTTCCAACCTGTCCTACACTACGGAGCTGTCCATGGCCGCGACACTAGCCAGCGCACGCGATGAATTCATGCGTCACATGTATCGCGATAACGTCGTTGCCGAGCGGCCACGATTGCTGGCGGTGCTCGATGCGGTCATCGCTTGGAGCGCCCAGCACCCCGACCAGGTTCGTTTCCGCTCCGATGACAATTCGAAGGGTGTGATCCGGTTCGAACAGGTGACGACGCACTCGGTATTCTGGGCGGCGTCGCCGCGTCGGCAAAATGTTCCGCTCCTGCAGCTCCTTCCGGGTGCGTCGCGGCTCCTCTCCGATGACGAAGTCTCGGATGCGGTGACCCGGTTGAATGCCTGCACGCGCGAGGACAATCCGCTGGGCCGGATGCAGATCGGCTTCGGTGCCCTCAAGAATCCTGGCGGTCGCGCTGCGGTATTCGAACTGATGGACGA
>CBIHMX010000696.1:0-2022 GCA_966211115.1 uncultured Gemmatimonadaceae bacterium
CCAGAACCACTGGGCTATCAGGCTGGGGCTTTCACGCGGCCATTGGTCCGACCTGTTGAAGGGGCGCCATCCCTATCCGTCGGCCCGGACTCGTCAGCGCATTGCCGAAGTGTTTGGCGTGGACGAGGACGAATTGTTCATCGCGGAAAGCCAGGGCACGCCGGACCTCGACTTCCGGCAGGCCATGTTCGCGCGATTCGAGATCACCGGCGAACTGGGATCCGGTGGCATGGGCACCGTCTTTCGCGCATTCGACCGCCATCTGGCGCGCGAGGTGGCCCTGAAGATGGTATCCGACGAAGCCGCGTCAGGCGTCGGCAGCGAGCAGTTGCTGCAGGAAATCCGCCTGGTGTCGCGGCTCCAGCACCCCAACATCCTCCCGCTGTTCGAGGCCGGTGCCAACGAGGGCCGTCCGTGGTACACGATGCCGCTGGTCGAGGGCGGGTCGCTGGGCGCAATCCTGCGAGGCCGTACCCGTCTCTCGTTAGGTGAGACGGCGCAACTGGTGTCCGCCATTGCGCGCGGCCTGTCCCATGCACACGAGCGCGGCGTCCTGCACTGCGACGTGAAGCCGGAAAATATCCTGGTGCACCGTGGTCATCCCTGGCTCATGGATTTCGGAATCGCCCGCCGGATCAACAGCGAATCCAGCGAGTGGCGGGGCGTGCGCCGCGGGCTGGACTACTCGGCCGGCACGCCGGCGTATGTGAGCCCGGAGCAGGCTGCCGGGGATCGGGACATCGATCATCGATCCGACGTCTACAGTCTTGCCTGTGTCGTCTACGAAATGCTGGCGGGCCGGCCGCCGTTCACCGGTTCGTCCACGCGCGAGGTGGTGAGCCTCCGGTTCCGCGTCGCGTCACCAGACATCAGGGCCTTTGCGCCCGAGCTTCCACGTTCGACCGTCGAAGTCCTCCATCGCGCGATGTCCATCGATCCCGCCCGTCGACCGCCAACTGCCGACGCGTTCGCTGCTGAACTTGCGGCGACTGCGTCAGGGCTCTCGGCCGCGATGCAGTCGGTTGCGGTTGGCGCAACCCGCACGGTAGCACGCGCCCGTGCGGGACTCGGCATTCAGGGTCCACCTGCACTCACTCTTCCGATGACCGGTTTCCTGAACGACCTGCGTTTTGCGGCGCGATCGCTGCGGCGCCAGTGGCGCTTCTCGTTGGGCGTCATCCTGAGTCTCGGGGTGAGCCTGGGACTCGGCCTCCCCGGCTTCGGTCTCGCGGATCACCTCTTTTTGCGGCCGCCCGCAGGTGTGAAAGGCGCCGACCGGCTGCTGCAGCTCGTGCAGCGCGCTCCGGACCGCAGCGGAGGCTTCTACTACAACAACGGCATGACCGGGCTGGATTTCACGCAAGTCGTGGATCGGTCGACCACGCTCGCGGGAGTGACGGGCTGGATCAGGCTGCCCATGAGCGCCGGGCGTGGGACAGAGGCGCGGCGCCTGTCGACGCTGGCCGCGTCGGCGTCGTATTTCCCGGTGCTGGGACTGTCGCCGTACCTCGGGCGCTTCTTCCTGCCTGACGAGGACGTCGAAGGACTGAAGGCCGCACCGGCGGTGCTCACGCACCGGTACTGGCGTGTTGCGTTAGGCGGCGACTCGTCGGCACTCGGGACGAAGCTCGACATCGGTACGGTGACCTACACGATCGTGGGCGTCGCGCCGCCTGGATTCGAGGGGCTGGACTTCGGCCAGGTCGACGTGATCGTCCCGCTTCGCGTGCTCACGCCCGATTTCCAGGGAACGGACCCGGCCCTGTGGACAACGGACCAATCCTCCTGGTTGCGAATCACGGCTCGGCTCAAGCCGACAGCAACCGTTGCCGCCGCGACGGACGAAGCGAACCGGATCTACCGGACCAGTGGACAGCGCATTCGTGATCGCGACCTTGCGGGTGGCCTGGTATGGGATCCGCTGCAGCCGGGGCGCAGTTCGCTGCCGTCGGCGCGAACGCGCATTGCCATCTGGATCGCGGCTGGCGCGACGATGCTGCTGGTGCTGGTACTGGCGAACGT
>CBIHMX010000697.1:0-2017 GCA_966211115.1 uncultured Gemmatimonadaceae bacterium
CTTCACCGTCGGGTCGCCCTTCACGAACATGATCTTGTCCGGGCGGGGATCGTAAATTGTCTTGAACTGCGCCGGCAGCTGCTCCTTGGAGTACGCCGTCTTGTTGATCAGGAACTGCGGACCGGGCAGCACTTCGAGCACGATCTGGTCCGGCTTCTGATCCGGCGGCGGCTCCTCGGCCGGTTTCGGGTCCGGCAACTGCAGGTCGATCGCGACCCGGGACATCGGGATCGTGATCATGAAGATGATCAGCAGCACCAGCAGCACGTCGATCATCGGAACGACGTTAGGCTCGTTTCGCAAGCCGCCTGCGCTGCCTTCCATTCCGGCCATGCGGTATCTCCCGTTTACTTCTTGGTGGTGGCCTTGTCGTTGAGGCGATCGCCCTCAACCGTTGACTCTGTTCCCGGCTGCTGTTCCGACACCGCGCCCACGACGCGAACGCCGTTCTTGGAGGCGATATCCATGGCGTCGAGAACCTTGGAATACGGCAAGTCCTTGTCGGCCTTCACGTACAGCACGTAGTCGTCGCGCTTGGAAAAAATCTCCTTCAGGACCGGACCGATCGAGTCGAACGGAATCGGACGCTTGTTGATGTAGTAATTCCCGCTGTTGTCGATCCCGAGGACCTGGTCAGTATCCTCCTCGGGGTGCGACTTGAGGTTGATGCCCTGGGGCGGGTTGGCGGTAAAGCCGGACGTAAGGGCCGGCAACACCACCATGAAGATGATGAGGAGCACGAGCATGACGTCGATCATCGGAACGACGTTCGGCTCGCTCTTCACCGCCCCGCCACCGCTCACTGACATTCCCATCGAAAATTCTCCGCGTAGGTGGGAGCGTCGCTCAGGTCACGGGGCTGTTGGCGGCGGCCTGCGTGTTGAACTCACGCGTGAACCGCGAACGGCCGAACTCGCCTGACACGCCCTTGATCAGGTAGTCGATCATTTCCTTCGACGTGTACGTCATCTCGGCCGTGAGGTTGTCGATCTTGGTCGTGAAGAAGTTGTAGAACCACACGGCGGGGATGGCGACGATGAGGCCGAAGCCCGTCGCGATCAGCGCCTCGGCGATACCAGCCGAGATCGCGGCGATACCGGCGCCGCCTGAGGTGGCCATGCCGACGAACGCGTTGATGATGCCGAACACCGTGCCGAGCAGTCCGACGAACGGCGCCGTGGCGCCGACCGTGGCGAGAATGGCCAAGCCGCGCTTGAGCTGGACCAGCTCCATGAGCATTTCACGCTCGACCGCGCGCTCCGCCGTGTTGATGTCGGACACCGTCACCGAGCCGTCCATGATCAGCGGCTTCACTTCGGACAACGCGCCGCCGAGCACACGGGCGACGTGCGACTTCTTGTAGCCCTCAGCCAGCTTGATGGCTTCGGCGAGGTTGTCCTCTTCGAGGAACTGGGAGAACTCGGGCGCGAACTTGATCGTTTCCTTCTGTGCCTTGCGCAGGCTCCACCACTTTCCGATCGAGACGGACAACGACCAGACGGACATGAACAGCAGCACCGCCCACAGGAACTTCCCGAAGAAGGGTGTGTGTGCCCAGATGTTAGCAAAGTCCAGATTCATAACTCAGCTCCACCACGGTTGGGGAAAGGGGGACTACTTGACGATGGCGAACGAGAAGGGCTGCTGAACGAGCTGCTTCACTTTCTTGTCTCCGACTTCCGCCGGGATGAAGCGCATGCGCGGAAGCGCATTCTTTACCGCCGTGGCAAAGAGTTCGTGCGACGTGCGAATGACCTTGAACGATGCGACATCGGCGCGGCCGGTCGTGTCGACGACAAAGGACACGAGGGCTTCACCTTCTACGCCGGCCGACCGGAGGATGTCCGGGTACTGCGGCGTCGGCGAATTCGGCGCCTGCATGACCGGCTTCTCGACCTGGAACTCGAAGTACGTGTTGTCTTCGCGAACCGGGGTCTTGGTCTCGACGCCCGTGGCGAAACCACCCGCGACGCCTTTACCGGTGAAATCGGCCTCGCTCGTCACGCGACGCGTGAGG
>CBIHMX010000698.1:0-2004 GCA_966211115.1 uncultured Gemmatimonadaceae bacterium
ATGGACTGGCCAGTATCGCTCGCAAGGTCGGGGCAGCGCGGGTGGTTCAGGGAAGTATCGTCGGACCGCCGGACCACATCGTATTGTCGGCGACGTTGCTCGAGATGCCCGATGGGCGCAGCCTGGCGCAGACGACGGTCGAAGGGCCCAAAGACAGCCTGTTCGTGATGGTGGATCGCCTGGCGGCGCAGTTGTTGGCGTTAGGCGCCGGCGCCAGCCAGCAGCAACTGAGCTAGCTGACCACGACCAGTCTCGAGGCGCTCCGCGCCTACCTCGATGGTGTCGCGGCGCTTCGCCGCGGCGCGTTTTCAACCGCTACACCGCTGCTGAGCCGCGCCGTTCAGCTCGACTCGACTTTTGCGCTGGCTGGCCTGGCGCTGGTGGAATCCGACGGCTGGATCGGCGCGACCATCGACATGGATCGCGTGCGGCGACTGGCGTCGCAGTATCGCGACCGCCTCTCGTCGAAGGATCAACTCATCCTGGCCATTCGCCTGGGCTCGCGCTTTCCGGCGCCAACGCCTGCGCACGAAGCGATCGTCGACCGGGAGCGCGCTACACAGGTGATGCCCGACAATGCCGAAGCGTGGTATTACCTCGGCGACATGCTGTTCCACGATGGAACGGTGTCCGACGTGCCTGACGCGATGACACGCGCCAAGGACGCACTCCTGCGGGCGTTCCAGCTCGACTCGCTGTATGGCGCGCCCGCGCAGCATCTCCTGTCGGTGGCGATCGCTGAACGAGATACGGCCGCGGCGTCGCTCTGGTTGAAACGCGTGGTGGCACTGGATACGTCCAATGCGGCCGTGACCGCCGCGTATCGGTGGACGGTGGCGTCGCTGCGTGGTGACGCCGCGGTGTTACAGCAACAGGTCGACGCGCTGGAAACCACTCCTTTGCTGGCCGACCTCCTTCTGGTGTACATGCCCCTGGACACGGCGGTCATCGCGAATCGTGAACGACTGTTTGCATCCGGGTTGCGACACGCATCTTCGTCGGCAGAACGTCGCGAAACCCTGCGGAATCAGATGGGTGCTCTGTGGAACGCGGGCCGTCCGGCTGAGGCAGCGCGAGCGGCAGAGTTGATGATTTCCCAGGGAGCGCCGCAGCGCACTGTGGCGATCTATCGCACATGGGGGAATACCCTCCTGGGTGGTGACTGGAGCAGTCCGGCCCCCGCAGCGTTGGCAGAGTCTGATCCGCTTTTCAGAGTCGCCAATGAAGTCGTTCGCCTCTCACGTGGCGACGCGAGTACAGTGGATCGCAGCGTGCAGGCAATACGGCGCTCCGCCAAAGATGGCGATGCCGTCAATGTGGACCTGGCACGGCTGGCTGCTGTGCTCGAGGCCTGGGCAGCCGTCTCGAAGCGGAGTCCGGACGCGGCAACGTTGCTCGAGCGCGCCGATTCCGCCGTGCGCGGGTGGCGGGAACGAGAGGAAACATCCAGCGTGATTCTTGGCCGGGCCTGGGCCGAACTTGGACGGTTCGACAAGGCGCTCGTTGCGATTCGCCGCCGGCACCTTGCGCTCGGGTTTCCGGTTTTTTTCGGGCTGGCCGAGGCACTGCGGCTGGAAGGGAGGATTGCGGCCGCGGCCGGCGATCGCCCCGGCGCCATCCTTGCCAACGGGCTGAACTTGGCGCTCAAGCACGCTGCGGCCGACGCCGGGCGGGAACGCGAGCGGAAGCACTCCCGCGGCAACGAGGTTGGAGCGATAGATGCGCTCGTACGATTCCGCGATGATCGCCGCGACCCCGAACCGGTCATGATTCCCCAGCGCGACAGCGTGGTCGCCGAACTCGCCGCCCTGAAACGTTAGGCGTCAGTCGGGGATGACGGCGGTCGCCTCAATCTCCACGACGGCACCCGGCTCCATCAGGGCCGACACTTCGAATGCCGACATGGCGGGGAAGTGCGAGCCAATCACCTCGCGGTACGCGTCGCCGAGCGGCTTCGCCGAATCGAGGTACGCCTGCCGGTTGGTGACAAACCACGTAAGCCTG
>CBIHMX010000699.1:0-2003 GCA_966211115.1 uncultured Gemmatimonadaceae bacterium
CCCTGGGGGGTTACCGCCTTAAAAGTCGACCCGGGTTCTTCGCGCAATCCGCCGTTTTCGCGGCATCCGCGACTCACGCTTTATTGCCCTTCGCCTCGTCCGCTCAAAAACCAAACAACCAAGGTCGCGGATCTCGCGAAAACCACGGATTTCGCGAATAGCCCTGGGGGGGAGTACCACCTTCAACGTCGACCCGGGTTTCTTCGCGCAACCCCGTCGTTTTCGCGGCATCCGCGACTCCAGGTTTTGAAGTAACGCGATCGTAAGGGAAGCTCGAACATCGAGTGTCAGATCGGCATGCGAAGAGTATTTGCTTTCCTCGTAATCGCGGTCGTGGCGTGTTCGGACGCGACCGAACCGTTGCCGGATGGGTGGACTCCCGGCGGCTCCTGGGCTGGACAGGTCGTAGTCACGCGGAACGTCGATTCGCCCCCGTGGGCATCGGATCCCGTCACGATCCAGTCAGCAGAGGTGGATGGCGATTCGCTGGAGCTGTCCGTTTCCTTTGGCGGCGGGTGCCGGGAACACGACTTCGGTCTCGTCACCAACGGCGTCTTCGCCGAATCGTACCCCGTTCAGACGTGGGTCAAGCTCGCGCACGACGCCAACGGCGACATGTGCCGCGCGATGCTGGCGCGAACCCTGCGATTCGACCTCTCTCCGCTCAAGACGCTTTACAACACCAGCTACCGGACGACGACGGGGATCATGGTCATTCACGTCGCCGCTGGATTTTCGGTGACCTATTCCTGGTAGCCGGCGAGCCACCGAACGAGGCCACGCGAGCGGATCATCGGGAAACACGCTTCATCGCCCACTGGCGGCGCTTTAGCCCGCAGCAGTTTCGTTCAAGGCCGGTTCGCCTGAGTATGGCGGGTTGCCTGACCAACCCACCAACGATGCTCAAGCGCGTTCCTTTCGTCGCCCTGCTCGTCCTGACTCTCGCCTCTGAAGGCAGGGCACAGCTGCACCTCGATCCCCCGGCAGAGCGATGCGCCTCGGCCGGCGCACCGGTGGGCAATGCAGGCGACTGGCTGAGTCGAGCCGCAGCGGGAACGCTCCCCGCGTCGTCGACCGAAAAGATTCTTCGATTCCGCGCCTATCACGATTTCGTCCTGTGGGAACAGAGCGATCGGATGTACCCGCCCTTCATCCCGAATGTCGGTGACCGGATGACGTGGTACGATCCCGGAACGGGGATGATCGCCAGGCAGCCCATCGAGCGCCCGATCACCCCGGGCGCATACGCGAGTGAACTCTACGCCGCCACCGATCTGTACGTCATCCGCGACACGACGGCGATGCGGTTGCCGCTCAACGACACGCGGGCCGGACTGGTTCACACGCTGAATCCGTGGGACGTGGTCCGACGCTGGCAGGCCCGCCAATCGGAGGTGCGCGTCACGGGGCATTGCGAGTACCGCGACATGAATCGCATCGTATTGACGTTAGGCGACGAGCGCCTGTACCTCGCGGAATCAGACGCCACGCCGATCAAGCTCGAACGCGAGGAGGCGCACTACCTGTTCGGACAGGTGCGCGCCGAGTACTTGTGGACGACCTGGTGGGGCGTCCGCGGAGGCGGTCGGTATCCGGTCGCGTCATTCCTGCTGTACGACGGCGAGGTCTATCACCGGTTCGGGCTTGCGCAGGGCTCGGCGCAGCTCGTCGCCCGGGACTCCGCTCCGAAGTTCACGTTGCCGGCAACGATTTCAGCGCCACCACCCGGCATGACCATGACGGCGGACCCGGATACGGTGCGTGTCTCCGCCAACACGTTCCTGCTGGTGACGCCGGCGTACACGCAGGCTGTGACGCTGCAGCGCGACACGGTGTTCCTGCTCGATGCCACGTCGAGCGAAGCGCGGGCCCGCGCCGATTCCGCCTGGGTCGCGCGACTGTTTCCCGGCAACCATCCCCTCGTACTCGTCGTGACGGACCTGGCGTGGCCACACATCAGCGGCGGGCGATTCTGGGTGGCACGTGGGGCAACCGGCGTTTCC
>CBIHMX010000700.1:0-1999 GCA_966211115.1 uncultured Gemmatimonadaceae bacterium
GCGGGTGACCGCGGCTGTGGATTGGGCAGTGAGTCATCCGTCGACAGCCCCCCTGCCGCTCGGTCTCTTCGGAGCCAGCACGGGAGCCGCGGCCGCCCTGATCGCTGCAGCCAAGCGGCCATCGATCATACGCGCAGTGGTGTCGCGTGGCGGTCGTCCCGATCTCGCCGGCGATGCACTCGACCGCGTCACGGCTCCCACGCTCTTGATCGTCGGCGGTCGAGATGCGGCGGTACTGCAATTGAATCGGCAAGCGCTCGTACGGTTACGCGGCAAAAAGCGGCTGGTGGTGGTGCCGAATGCAACGCATCTCTTCGAGGAACCCGGGGCATTGAATCAAGTGGCGCAACTGGCGAGGGACTGGTTCGTGGCGCAGTTAGCCGAGCTAGCGACTCTGCGATCAAACCGATTCACACGAAAGGGAACCCAGTAGCCGTTGCCCGATAACCCCAGGGCGCCGGAGGCTTCAATGGCACGGACTGTTGCAGACGTGATGTGGGAAGTGCTGGTACGAGCTGGTGTCAAGCGCTGCTATGGAATGGTCGGTGACGCGCTCAATCCCGTCATCGACGCGCTCCGGCGCAATGGCAAGATCGAGTTCGTCCACGTCCGTCATGAGGAGTACGGCGTGTTCGCCGGCGTCGCCGACGCTTGTCTGACCGGACACCCGGTCGTCGTGTGCGGCACCGCCGGCCCTGGCGTTGCGCATCTGTTCAACGGACTGATGGATGCACGCAAAGAGGGAGCGCCAATCATCGCGATCGGCGGCGATGTCGAGACCAGGATCATGGACACCTCAGCGCTTCAAGAGCTGAACCCCTACAAGTTCTTCGACGGTCCATGTCTTTATGTGGGCCGCGTTGTCGATCCAGAGCAGGCCCGACCAATTATCACGACGGCAATTCTCACTGCAGTCATCCAGAAGGGACCGACGGCGATTTCGATGCCTGGCAACATCGCCTCGTCTGAGGCACCCTTCGCTGCCTGCGAGATTACAGCTCCCGGGCCGCATCTCTGCCGACCTTCGGATGGTGATCTGGACAAACTGGCGCGGACCATCGACGACGCAGCGACGGTGGCGATCTTTGGTGGTGAGGGCTGCCGTCATGCCCGTGATGAAGTTATTGAATTGGCCACGAAGCTGAAGGCGCCAGTCGGGTACTCGCTGCGCGGCAAGCAATGGCTGGAGTACGACAATCCAAATGCAGTCGGCATGACCGGCCTTCTCGGGTACGGAGGAGCGTATAGCGCGATTCATCATGCAGAGCTCGTTCTGCTACTTGGCACTGACTTTCCGTTCACGGAGTTCCTGCCGGACGGCGGCGTGAAGAAGGTCCAGATCGACAAGAATCCGGAACACATTGGACGCCGCACGCCCGTTGACGTGGGGCTTGTCGGGGACATCAAAGCGACCACGGCCGCTCTGCTTCCACGCGTCACGGCAAAAGCCGACACGCGGTTCCTCGACACTCATCGCGCCGAGACGAAATCGTTCGACGACCTTCTCGCGCGCTACGTCGAACAGGGACCAGCCATCAAGCCGATCCGCCCGGAATTTCTGGCGGCTACGTTGAGCGATCTGGCATCGGACGACGCGATGTTCTTCGCGGACACCGGCACCGCTTGCATCTGGCTGTCTCGACACATCCGCGGCGGGAGAAATCGCAGACTGTTCGGCTCGTTCTCATGGGCATCGATGGCCAATGCCGCACCGAACGCGTTTGGAGCACAACTCGCTTACCCCGGGCGTCAGACGATCGCGCTGTGTGGGGATGGTGGCTTCACGATGCTCGGTTTGGGAGACCTCATGACGCAAGTTCAACGCAAGATGCCCGTGGTTCACGTCATCTTGAACAATGCGTCGCTCGATTTCGTCGACGTCGAAATGCAGGAAGCCGGCCTGATTCCGTTTGGCGTTGAGTTCGCAAATCCTGATTTTGCCAAGGTTGCTGAGGCGATGGGCGCAAAGGGCATCCGGCTGGAAGAGCCCGGTGATGTG
>CBIHMX010000701.1:0-1998 GCA_966211115.1 uncultured Gemmatimonadaceae bacterium
CTGGTCCACGACAACGCGCCAGGCCGTTTGCATCTCGATGGCGTCCGGGAACCGTTGCAACGGATCAGACGCGAGCGCGCGCTTCAGGAATGGAGCCACCGGGTCGGGGAACCGGGTTTCGTCGAACCGGTTGGCGAGTTGCTGCGCCAGGATAGCCGACGCATCCGGCCCGGGGAACGGCGTTTCGCCGGAGAGGACGTAGGCCACGATACCGGCCGCCGCAAACAGGTCGACCGACGGACCCTGCACTTCGCCTAACAACTGCTCCGGCGCCGCAAATGCGGGCGTCCCGGTGGCGCCGCCAGGTTCGTCTTCGCCCTTGGCGATCCCGAAGTCGGTGATACGCCAGCGGCGATACCGATCGATCAAAATATTCTCGGGCTTCAGGTCACGGTGCACGATGCCACTGGCATGCGCCGCGGCGAGTGCGTCGAGGATCGCATCGATTTGCGGTCCGACTTCGTCGAACGGACGTGGACCCGAACGCGCGACCAGGTCGGCCACCGATCCACCTTCGGCGAGCTCCATCGTGTACCAGGACACTTCGCCCAGGTCATCCCAGTCGAAGATCGGGATGATGGCCGGATGAACGAGCTGCGCTGCCAGCCGCGCCTCGCGACGGAATCGCGCCACGGCCTTGTGGTCCTCGACGACGTGCGGGTGCAGCACCTTGAGCGCCACCTCGCGCTCGAGCGACAGGTCGCGCGCGCGCCACACGCTGCCGAACGTTCCCTTTCCGAGAAAGCCGAGAATCTCGTAGTCATCACCGACCGCCCAGCGGATCCGCATCTCGGCCGTCTGCGCGGTTTCGGGAACTTCGCGTTCGGCGGCGCGGCGCGGCGTCACCGCGGCGCGTTCCAGCGTCCGGAGAAGCGCCGAGATGGTCGGGAACCGGTCGGCGGGATCGCACGACAGCGCGCGGCCGAGAATTTCCACGATGGCTTGCGGTGTTCCAGGCGCCACGAGATCGAGCGGCGGCACGTCATCGGACGGCGGGAGCTCACCCGTGATCGCCGCGAAACATGTCGCCGCCAGCATCCACTGGTCTGACGCAAAGGTCGGTGCCCAGCCGGTCTCGTGAAACTCGGGCGGCCACGGAGTCCAGCGCGGGTCGGGAGACAGTCCCGGTGGAATCACGTTCGTCGGCAGCGCCCATTGCCACCCGAGGAGCCAGAGCCGGCCGGCTGGCGCCATCCATACCGACTCCGGCGAAACGTCACCGTGCGCCTGGCCGGTGTCGTGCAGGTTGGTCAGCGCCGACCCCGTGGAACGCAGGATGTGCAGCACCGTGGGAACCGGTTCGCTCCCGAGGCGGCGCGCGCGGGAGCCACTGGTTTCGGCAGCCAGCCACCGGCGCAGGTATCCTGGTCCCCGCTTTGCCTCGCCGTAGACCGACCAGTAGTGGTACGTGGTCGGAATCGAGGAGTGATTGCGGTGCGCGAGCTGTCGCGCTTCCTCGGCCAGCCACGCGGCGTGCGCCGGATCGGGTGCGGTGACGAGCGCCAGCGACCGCCCGAGGGCGTCCACGACTTCCTGGTAGTGCCGGTGTTCCTGGCTGACGCCTTCACTGCCCCACCGCCAGTCCGGAGGCAACTGCCACTCCGCCAGGTGGGGCGGCAGGTCCTGGGTGACGACGTTAGGCAGCGACGCGGTCGGCGTCTGGTGAATCACGCGTACACCATCGAAGGGAGTGACCGGCATTGGCTGAAAGTTATTGACCGTTGGCCGCGGCAAGCGAGATGCGCATCACGGTTCCCCGTTCCGGCGCGCGCTCGACCCGCATGTTGCCGCCCCATGCTTCCACCATGTTCCGGCTGATGGCCAGTCCCAGTCCGCTGCCCGACGTTCGTGTGGAGAACCGCGGTTCGAAGATGCGGTCGACGTCCCCGGTGGCGACGCCGTCACCGTTGTCCCGGACGACCACGTCCACCGTCCCGTTCGATGGGGCGACCTCCACGTCAATGCGCGTTGCCCGCGCCTGACGAGCATTTTCCATGA
>CBIHMX010000702.1:0-1993 GCA_966211115.1 uncultured Gemmatimonadaceae bacterium
CGGCCCGCCGCCGCCGGCGCCTGTGACGGTCTCGCAGCCGCTGGCGCGCGAGGTTCGCGCGGCGAAGCCGCTGACGGACCATGTGATCATCGTCGGGTATGGTCTCAACGGAAAGAACCTCGCGCGCGCGCTCCGCAGCGCCGGGATTTCGTACGCGGTGATGGACTCGAACGGCCATAAGGTCCGTGACGCACGACTGGATCGTGAGCCGATCTTCTTTGGCGACGGGACCCGGACCGAAGTGCTCGAGCGCATCGGGATCCACCGCGCCCGGATGCTCGTTTTCGCGATCGCGTCACACCAGGACGAGAAGCGCGGGATCGCCGTGGCGCGACACCTCAACCCGAAGCTGCACATCGTCGCCCGCACGCGCTATGTGGCGGACATGGAGGAGCTCTACGCGTTAGGCGCCAATGAGGTCGTACCGGAGGAATTCGAGACGTCGCTGGAAATCTTTGCCCGGGTGCTGCGGAAGTACGGGATCACCGAGGGCCGCATCCGCGAGATGGCGGAGGAGGCCAGGAGCGACCACTACGATCTCCTGCGCCAGCGCGGGACGAGCATGACGCGGGTGGACGGGTTCCTGTCGCCGGTGGCGGCGCGGGTGGAGATGGAGACCGCCGTGGTCCGTCGTGGCTCGCAGGCGGACGGCCGGTCGTTGACGGAGTTGAACGCGTTGTGTGCCGGCGCACGGGTCGCGGCGGTGATCCGCGCGGGCCAGGTCCGTTACGACATGGATGCGTCGTCGTGCCTTGCCATCGGCGACACGGTGGTGCTCATCGGCAGCGCGGACGCGCTTTCGAAGGCAATGGGAGTGTTCGCGGAAGGTGCTCCGAGCGTGATGACAGATGTCCCGGCAGCGCAAACGCTACAGTAATCCATTTCCGACGGCGGGGGGCGCGGCTCGATATCATTCGGGCCACCCTCTCACGCTTCTGTGGCCTCGATTTCGCGGACACAACAGATTCGGATCACCACCGGCCTGCGACACATGCTGGTGGGTGCGTTCTGGTTCAGCGTGATGAGCGTGCTCGTGAAGCTCGTGGGCCGGCGCCTGCCGAGCATGGAAATCGTGTTCTTCCGCGGCATTCTCACGCTGGCGATGAGCTACGCGATGGTGAGACGGCTCGGGATTACGCCCGTGCTGGGCGTGAACCGGCGATTGCTGCTGCAGCGGGGGATACTGGGGGCAGCCGCGCTGGCGTGTTTCCTGTTTTCGCTCACGCACCTGCCACTCGCCGAGGCGACGCTGATCCAGTACATGAACCCGGTGTTTGCCATCCTGGTGGCGCACTGGTGGTTCGGCGAGCGGATGGGCAAAGGCGAGTGGTTCGCGCTGGCCGCATCATTGGTGGGCGTGCTCCTGATCACGCGTCCGTCGTTCCTGTTCGGCGGCGCTGCTTCCGGCATTCACCCGGGGCATGCCTTGATCGCCCTCATGGGGGGCGCGTTCAGCGGATCAGCCTACGCCACGATCCGCCAGATGCCGCGGGAGCGACCTGAAGTCGTGGTGCTCTACCTGCCGTTGATGTCGGTGCCGATGTCGCTGCCGTTCATCGCCTCGAACTGGCTCAAGCCGACGGCGCTGGAGTGGACGCTGCTGGTGGGCATCGGCGTCGCGACGCAGCTCGCGCAGACATCGATGACGAAGGGGCTGCAGATCGAAAAGACCGCGCGCGCGACGATGGTGGGCTACGTGCAGATCATTTTCGCCGGCACGTGGGGGGCTGTGCTGTTCAGCGAGGCGATCACCTGGTGGACGATCGTCGGCGCCGTCATCGTCCTGACGGGCATGTTGTCGCTGGTGGTGGTCCACAAGGAAGCGGTGGCGATCGACGAATAGTCATGGCACGACGTTTCCTCTCCACTCCTTGCCAAGCCGGACCAGCAACCCCGCGTACATCTCGATCCCATCCCAGAGGTTGCCAAGCCTGAGGTTTTCGTTGGCGGCGTGCTGGTTGTTGTCGAAGTTGGCCAGCGGCAGCGTGACCAC
>CBIHMX010000703.1:0-1992 GCA_966211115.1 uncultured Gemmatimonadaceae bacterium
GCCGACGATCCTCGCGCGCGACCTTGAGCAGGATGTCGACCACGCCCTCGGTGCGCTTCTGGGCGATCAGGAACACCGCCTTCTTGCGGAGTGCACGGTAGCAGGCATCGCGCCGCGCGAGCGTGCGCTCGAGGATCGGCACGGCCGCCTCGGAGTTCATGTTCAGCAGCGCGTTGAGGGCCATGATGCGCTCGTCGTTGTCATCGTTCTCTGACGGGCAGTTCTGTTGGCCTTGCGATGACGACGAGGAAGAAGACGTGGACGAGGGACTGCGCTGGCCTTGCGCACTCGACACGATTTCCCGCGCGCAGGCTTCGTCGCCGCGGCGTGCCAGCTCGTCGCAGATCCTGATGCGGAGCGAACCGGCGTCACCACGGTTGGCGTTGGAGGTGGGATAGAGGCGATCGAGGTCACGCAGCGCTTCGAGCCCGCTCGACAGGCTGCTGGAGTTTCCGATCCGGTAGAGCGCGAAGGCCTGGTTGTACAGGGCGTCGGCGGCTTGCGTCGTGCGCGGATAGCGCTCCGCAATCCTGGCGAACATCCGCGCGGCGTCGCGGAAATTGCCGTCATCCATGGCCCGTCGCGCTTCCCGCATGTCGGCATCGCCCTGCTGCGAGAAGACGAAACCGGCCGATCCAGATGCCGATGCCTCACGAGAAAACTGTTGCGACGCCGCCTCGTCAGGCATGGCGGCCGTCGCCAGGAGAACCGCGGTGAACATACCGATGGTGCGTTTCATGATGGAGAAATCCTCAGTTGCCGCTCGAAAAACCGGCGGGGATGGAAGAGCGTATGCGGGTGAGCACTTGCTCACGAGCGATCGCGCGGTCGAGCATGTCGCGATCTTCCGCCGGGGCATTGGGGTCGAGTTGGACGATCCGCGCAAGGACGTACTCGAGGTCCTCGAGCAACCGACGACGGCCGGGGTCTTCTCCAGCCGGTGAATCCATTAACAGGCGCGTGCTGGACAGCAGGTCGCGCGCCCATCGCTTCATGGCCGCGTCGGAGGCCGATTCTTCGCTTGCCCGGTACGACGTCAGCATCGCTTCCACGGCCGTGAGATGCTGCACCGACGCGAACTCGTACGTGACGTTGCGAATGGCGGAATCCTGGGCGGGCGTCACGGTGGCAACCGACGGCGCCGGGGTCGCGTCCGACCCGCCACGCAGCCAGTACCCGAGGCCGATGCCGGCCCCCATGATCAACGATGCCGCGACGGCATACCGCATGGGTGACACGCGCGGTCCGATGTGACCGGCCATCCTCGCGGATGACGCCTGACGAGCACGGGTGATGTGCTCCCACATCTCGTCGCGCGGGACATCGGCCGGCGGGCGATGATAGTCGTCCGCGTTTTCCTTCAGCCAGGTTTCGAAGCGTTCTTCACTCATGCGGTCCATGCTCCCGCAAAGTCCGCGAGGACTTCGCGCAACCGGGCCCGAGCCCGGAACAACTGTGCCTTCGACGTGCCCGACTGGATGCCGAGCACCTCGCCGATCTCCTCGTGCGTATAGCCCTCGAGGTCGTGCATCAGGAACACCGTGCGATAACCCTTGGGGAGGTCCTCGATCGCCTTCTTCAGCCGGTCCTTGAGGTCCGGGTCGGCCACCCGGTCCCTCCTACCTAACGATTCGGCCGCGTCCAGCGTGATCTCGCGCGTCCGCAGGCGCCGCACCGAACGGATGCCGTTCAGCGCGACCGACATGGCGATCGTGTAGAGCCATGTGCCGAACGACGATTCCCTCCGGAACGTCGGCAGCCGGTCGAACGCGCGAATAAAGGCCTCCTGGGTGAAGTCCCTCGCCAGCTCGTCATCCCCCGCCACCCGGTAGGCGAGGCGGTACACCCGGTCCACATGGGCGTCGTAGAGCGCGCGTTGTGCCGCGGGATCGCCCTCGATGGCCCGGGCGACGAGCTGGGATTCGGACACTGGGTTGGGTTCGGTTTCCTGCCCCGATCTTCTGAGGCGCCCTTCTGACACAGGCTCTCACC
>CBIHMX010000704.1:0-1990 GCA_966211115.1 uncultured Gemmatimonadaceae bacterium
ACGTATCCCAGCCCGACCACGCCCACCACCGCCCGGCGGTCCCGGATCTTTGCTAAGAGTTGATCTTTCATGTCGTTGTGAACGGCCAATTCGTCCCCTGAAGGACGCTCAGCGACCATAGAAGGCACGGACGGCAGCCACCACTTCGTCCAGTTGGGCCGACGCCAATTCGGGATAAATCGGGAGGGAAAGCACTTCCCGTGCCGCCCTTTCGGACTCCGGGAAAGCGCCCTCCTTGTAACCCAGATAGTCGAAACAGGGCTGGAGGTGAAGTGGTACCGGGTAGTAAATGGCGCAGCCGATCCCCTTCGCCTTCAGGTGAGCCTGGAGATCGTCCCGGCGATCCACCCGCAGGGTGTACTGGTTGAAGATCGACTCATTCGCCGGCTCTACGCACGGTGTCTGGATCTCAGGGACGTCAGCAAAGGCCGAGGTATAGTATGCGGCATTGGCTCGGCGCCCCGCGCTCCAGTGAGACAGGTGCTTCAACTTGGCGTGCAGCACCGCGGCCTGCAGCGCGTCCAGCCGGCTGTTGTACCCCACCTCTTCGTGGTGGTACATCTGCATGCCACCATGGACCCGCAGGCGCTTGAGACGGGCCGCGAGGCTCGCGTCCTGCGTGACCATCATCCCCCCGTCGCCGTAGCCACCGAGGTTCTTGGACGGGAAGAAACTGAACGTGCCAATGGTGGCGATCTCACCCGCCATGCGCCGTTCGCCGTCGATCATGCGCGACGCGCCGATCGTCTGCGCCGCGTCCTCGATCATGGGGATGCCGCGCGTTTTCGCCGCGATCGTCTCGAGGTCGGCCATCTGGCCGAAGAGATCGACTGGAATCGTCGCCTTGGTCCGGCTCGTGCACGCCGCCGCCGCCGCGTCAGGCAGCATGTTGAACGTGTTCGGGTCGATGTCGCAGAAGACCGGCCGGGCGCCCACGTTATGCACCGTCCCGGCAGTGGCAAAGAACGTGAACGGAGTCGTCACCACTTCATCGCCGGGCCCGACCCCCAGTGCGCGCAGCGCCAGCAGCAGCGCGTCGGTCCCGCTGGCACAGCCAATCGCGTGCGCGGTGTGACTGAGCTGCGCAACGGCTTCCTCGAGCTGCTGGACGGGGGCGCCGAGGATGAACAGCTGGTCGTCGACCACGCGCATCATCGCGCCAACGACTTCATCCCTGATCAGGGCATGCTGGGCGCGGAGGTCGAGCAGGGGGACAGGCATGTCAATGCAGAGGGCGGAAGACGGACTGGCCGATGGCAGAATGGCGAAGAGTCGAAATCTGCCATGCCGCAGAGGCTAATTCAATGAAGCCGTTCCAGCGAACCGGTGCGGGAACGGGGCGAGCCGTTAGGCGCGAATGCCCTCGGCATTCCGCCGTCCACCGTCAGACCTTCAACGGCAGCGACACGTCCCTGCCCGTCTTCGCCGACTCGTAGATACCCAGGATCAATTCGAGCGACTTCCTTCCCTCCCGCCCATCCGTTTCCGGCTTTGCCTCGCCGCGCAACACCGCCAGCACGTTGCGATAGTAGCCGGCGTGGCCGAAGCCGTAGACGCTGGCCGGGCTGGTGTTGGCGCTGTCGACACGCTTGTCGTCGTCATCGTAATCGGCGAACGCCCAGTGCTCGATCCGGTTCACGGCCGTGCCGCCGATGCGCACGCTGCCCTTTTCGCCCAGCAGCGTAAACGAGCCTTCAAGGTTGCGCGGATAGGTGAGCATCGTGACCTCGATGATGCCGATCGCACCCGAGCGGAACTTGAGCACGGCCGCGCCGGTGTCCTCGCTTTCGATGCGGCGGGCCAGCGTCGCCGTCTTCGCGATGACGCTTTCAACGGGACCAACGAGCCACTGGATCAGGTCGACGTAATGCGACGCCTGGTTCATGAACGCGCCGCCGTCGAATTCCCACGTCCCGCGCCACGGCGCCTGGTCGTAGTACTCCTGCGGCCGCGTCCAGTGCACCGTGGTGTTCGCGAGGTACAGGCGGCC